>NZ_JAPCJD010000004.1:0-119770 GCF_027707845.1 Aeromonas sp. QDB14
ATCCGGAACCAGTGATTGGTTCCGGATTGTCCTACAGCAGAAGGATCGGTCAATGGATCCTTAACTGATCAGCATTGCCCCTATGGCGGGCTTTTTCTTGCCCGCACCACGCCCGTCTTCCCGTTTCCCATGGCGTCATTCGCAAACGTATGCCACCATCTTACTGACTTATCTCTCAAAAAACTCAATTCGATCAATATCATAAAAACAAAATGATAATGATTGTCATTTATTGATCTACTTGACTCCCTCTGCAATAATCCGCGCCCTCAGGCTTAAATAATAATCATTCTCAAATATGAAAATTCGACTTCTTCACTACTGGCCCATGCTGCTGTCCGGTACGGCGCTGGCTGCCAGCGATCCCGCCGGGGTCGACACAACGGACATGCACCCCGAACTCAAGGGGCGGGAAACCATCGTGGTCAAGGGACAGCGCATCGAGCAGAAGCTCTCCGACGTGTCGGGTTCCATCACCGTCATCACAGAAGAGGATCTGGATCGCCAGGTTGCCACCGAGCTCACCGATGTGTTCAAGAACGAACCCGGCGTCTCGGTGACCGGCTCCGCCGGGCGCCCCCAGAACATCATCATCCGCGGCATGGGCGGCAACCGGGTGCTCATCATCAAGGACGGGGTGCGGGTCAGCGACGGCTTTGGCGCCGACGACCTCAACGACAAGGTGGGGCGCTTCAGCTTCGATCTCGACGATGTCAAACAGATAGAGGTGGCCAAGGGAGCCGGTTCCTCCCTCCATGGCTCCGATGCCATCGGCGGCACCATCGTCATCAGCACCAAGCAGCCGGAAGATTACCTTCAGGGCCAGGATGCCTATCTCAGCAGCAAGGTGCTGCACGATGGCAGCAGTGACAAGCAGAAGCTGAGCGCCACCGGCGCCGCCCGGATACGGGATACCGAACACCTGCTGCGCCTCTCCGGCTGGCAGGGGCATGAGACCGCCAACTACGACGAGAGCCGCATCCCGGCGGATCTGGATGGCCTCAGCGCCTCCACCAGCTCTCGCATCCAGCTGAATGAACATCATCTGCTGCGCCTCGAACTCGACTACTTCGAGGACAACGCCGAGCGGGATCAGGGGCCGCGCGAAGTGCCCCAGCCCGATGGCAAGTGGCAGGTGCGCCAGTACCACGAGCAGGGCAGCCAACGCACCCAGGGGGGCAAGCTGGCCTGGGAGGCGAGCAACCTCGACACAATACTGGCCGACAGTCTCACCTGGAGTGCCTACGGCAATCACTCGAAAAACACCGCCAACAAGCGCAGCCTGCTGCAAAACGATCTGCTGAGCGGTTATCCGCGCTATCGCAGCGAACGGGAACTCGCCACCTTCACCGAAGACAGGATCGGTACCGAGCTGGATGTGCGCCGGGATCTCGCCACCGGCCCTCTCGCCCATCAGCTCAGTTACGGCATTGAGCTCGAGCGCACCACCCACGAGCGGCCGGTGGAGAAGCTGAGTCTGGAGGCCGGCATTCCCCAACCCGGCCAGTCCGCCCCCTTCAGCCGCGCCCGTACCGACAGGGCCGGAGTCTGGCTCGGCGACGTGGCCAGCCTGGGCCAGTGGCAGTTCACCCCCACCCTGCGCATGGATCACCAGTGGCTCACGCCGCTGGACGGCAGCCACGACAGCAACCACAGCTGGCACCTCTCCCCGAGCCTGGCCACCAGCTACCGCTTCAACGACCAGTGGCGCAGCTGGCTCAGCTACGCCAACGGGTTCCGGGCACCTTCCTACGACAAGGTGTACGGCAACATCCCCCACTACTTCGCTCTGCCACCCTTCGAGATCATCGCCAACACCGGGCTCAAGGAGGAGACCAGCCACAGCATCGAGTGGGGGCTGAGTGGCGAGGGGGACAACTGGAGCATCAAGCCAGCGCTCTTCTACAACCGCTACTACAACTTCATCGACTGGCGCGAGGTGGGGCTGCGCCTGAGCGATGGCGTCATCCTGCGCCAATATCGCAACGTCGCCAAGGCCGAAACCTGGGGGGCCGAACTCGCCGCCAGCTACTGGCTGACCCAGGAGTGGGAGCTCGCCACCAAGCTCGGCTGGGTCGATGGCGAGGACAACAAAGGTGAAGCGCTGCGCACCCTGACGCCCCTCGAGGGCAACACCCGTCTGAGCTATCAGGCCAATGAGTGGAGTCTGGGCATTCAGGCGGACTATGCCGCCGCCATGAGCCGGGTGCCCACCTGCGGCAACAGCCTGACCGGCCGCCAGGGGGACTGCCTCGAAAGTGCCGGCTGGCTCAGTTTCGCCCTGACGGCCGACTGGCTGGTCACCGACGCCCTCAAGGTCAACCTCAAGCTCGACAACCTGTTCGACACCCGCTACACCCGCTATCAGGATGTGGCCGGGCTGGAAGCCGGGACCGATGCTTCCCTCTTCACCCAGAGCGGCCGCACCCTGAGTGCCAGCCTGCGCTACACCTTCGTGGGGATCTGATGCACAGCCTATTGATCCTGGCCAGCCTGCTGGCCACGCCGGTCCCCGCCTCTCCCCTGTCTGAGGCAACCCTGGAGGCCGCGCCCCTCATCCCCGGGCGCCCGCAACTGATGAAGGGGGAGATAGCCCGCCTCGATCCCTATGGTGGCTGGCGTGACGACAGCCGCCAGGATCCCGCCCTCCTGACGCTGCTGCGCGAGCAGAACCGCTGGACCGAGCGGCAGCTCGCCGACCAGGTACCACTGGTGCAGCGCCTGCAGACGGAGTGGCAGGGCCGGGAGCGGGGCGAACCCGTGCCGGACGACTGGTTGAGCCAGGCTGGCAGCCAGTGGCGCATGGAGGCGGACGGCAGCCTGTGGCAACGCAGCGATGCCAATGACGCTCCCCGAAAGCGGCTGGCTCCCCGCCAGGCGGCCGAGGGGTATTACGAGCTCGCCGCCTGGGCCCTGCACCCGGACGGGCACCTGCTTGCCCTGGCCGAAGACCGCAGGGGAGATCGGGACTACCGCATCACCCTGCTGGATCTGGCGAGTGGCGAGACACTGGCCTCTTTGCCTCACCGCGCCGGCGATCTGCTCTGGAGTCTGGATGGCAAGACCCTCTACACCCTCGCCAACGAGCGCCAGACCCTGCGCCCCTGGCAACTGCTGGCCTGGCAGGAGAGTGGCAACGGCTCTGGTCCGGCGAGGGCCGGGAACTCGAGAAGTGGCGCCTCTTTGCCCGGCACACCGTGCTGCAATACCGCAAGGAAGGGGATGACTGGCTCGATGTGCTGGACGCCAAAGGTGCGTTGATCCACAGCCTGCCGCTCACCGATGGCGCAGGCACGGCCTGGATCCAGGGCAGCCAGGAACCGGCCAGCGACAAGGTGCTCATTCGCCGCCAGGGGATGGCCGAGCCACCTCACCAGCGCTGGCTGGATCTCGCCTCCGGCGCCTGGGAGGGGACACCCGAGAGCAGGGAAACTTCTCCCTATCAGAGCGAGCGACGCTGGATCGCGGGCAAGGACGGGGTCAAGGTGCCTGTCTCCCTGGTCTGGCGCAAGGGCATTACCCACCCCAGGGCACTGCTGCTCTACGGCTATGGGGCTTATGGCACCCCCATGCGCCCCTACTACCAGCCCCGGGTGCTGAGCCTGCTGGATCGCGGCTTTGTCTACGCCATCGCCCATGTGCGCGGGGGCGGTCTGCTCGGCGAATCCTGGTATCGGGAGGGTCGTGGCCGGGACAAACAGCACAGCGTGGATGATTTTCTCGCCGTGGCCGATGCCCTGGCACGGGATCCCGCCATCGATCCCGCCCGGCTGTTTGCCATGGGCGGCAGCGCCGGCGGCCTGCTGGTGGCAGCGGCACTCAACCAGGCGCCCACCCGTTTCGCCGGGGCCGTGCTGCAAGTTCCCTTCGTCGATCTGCTGGGCACCATGCAGGATCCCGAGCTGCCCCTCACCCGGCAGGAGTACGCCGAGTGGGGCACTCCGGCCATCCCGGGTGACTATGCCGCGATGCGCCGCCTGAGCCCCTACGACAACCTGCACAAGGCCCCTTATCCCCCCGTCTATGTGACGGGCGGCCTGCACGACAGTCAGGTGCCCTACTGGGAACCCCTCAAGTGGATAGCCCGCCTGCGATCCCATAGCACGGGAACAGGCCCCTATCTGCTGCGCACCGAACTCGACGGCGGCCACCTGGGCGCCCCCCGAACGGCGGCGCTGCGTGCGGCGCAGGAGTTTGCCTTCCTGCTCACCCTGGCGGGCGTCAACCACTGACCCCTTGTCCTCTTTTTCTGGAGTGAACCATGAAACCCTCTTCCCTGGCCCTCTGGCTGGCGGCAACCCTGATCTCATCGCCGCTGCTGGCGGCCGATCTGCAGTTTGTCGATGAACCACCCCTGACCACGACGCCGAAGCGCTGGCTCGAGCAGCGCCTCGGTGTGCTCCTCGCCCCCGATTACGACAGGGCCAGCCTGCTCGGCCACCATTACAGCTTTCGCCAGCTGGTGAACGGCCTGCCGGTGGCCGCCACCCAGGCCGCCGTCAGTGTCGACGGGGACGGCCGCCCCTGGCGCCTCTATCACAACCTGCGCCCCTTGCAGAGCACAGCGCCCGGCTGCGATGCCAGCGGCACCCTGGATCCCCTGCTCGCCACCCTGCGCACCGATGACAACCAGATAGAGACGCTGGGGCCGGTCGAAGCCTGGTACTGGCGAGACGGCGATACCCTGGTGCCTGCCCTGCGCCAGCGGGTGCGCGAGCACAAGGCAGGCAATGCCAAGGCCAGCCAGGTGCAGCTGTTTGCCCGTTGCGACGGGGAGCAGGAGCTTGGCCGTCTCGGGGATCAGGCAACTACCCGCCCTCTGCATGTCGCCGACGCAGGCGATCAGCAGGTTCAGGCCCGGGTGTTCGACCCCGATCCCCGCACCCGCCTGCAGGACGCCAGCCTGGTCTGGCACGACACGCTGGTGCTGGCACAGGCCGCCTACCAGGATCCGGTTCCCCTGCCGGTGAGCCTGCAAGCCGGGCAGTATCGCCTGAGCGGCCCCCATGCCAGGGTGGTGGATGTCATGGCCCCCGAATCGGCCCCCTACAGCAGCAGTGACGTGCAGGGTTTTCGCCTGACCCGGGACGATCGCGGCTTTGCGGACATCAACGCCTACTACCATCTGGATCTCGCCCAGCGCCACCTCAAGGCGCTCGGCTTCACCGATCTCATCCCCGGGGCGCTCGACATCGACACCGACGCGGGCTATCAGGACAACTCCCTCTACGATCCGTTCGAACGCAGGCTGGAGCTGGGTCGCAGCGGCGTGCCCGATGCCGAGGATCCCATGGTCATCTGGCACGAGTTCGGCCACGGGGTGCAGCACCACATCCTGCCGGATCTCGGGGAAGAGGGTGACTGGGGAGCCATCGGCGAGGGCTTTGGCGACTACCTGGCCGCCAGTCATCGTCAGCGCAGCGAAGCCGGTCGCCAGTTTGAACCCGCCATGGTGTTCAACTGGGATGCCCGCTTCACCGACCGCACCCCACGCCAGCTCGACGATCTGCGCGCTCGCTACCATCCGGACTACCGCTACCCCGCCCACCGCACCATCAACGGCAGCAACGGGGATCAGCTCTGGGGCACCCCGCTGTTCCAGGCCCTGCTGACGGCGGTGGCCGAGCACGGCGAGACCGCCAGGGACGAGTTTGATCGCGTCATCATCGAATCCCACTTCGGCCTGGGGCCGGCTATTCGCATGCCGCAACTGGCCCGGATCACCGTAGATACCGCCGCCCGTCTCTACCCGACGCGAGCCTATGCCCGTCTGCTGGAGCAGGCATTTCGCCAGCACGGGCTGCTGCAAGCTCCCGTCAATATCGCCCTCGCCGAGGGGAGCGCCATCCCGCTGGGGCAGCGCCAGTCGGTGCAGCTGACCCTCAGCAACCCGGGCAAAGGGGAAGTGACCCTCAACGAGCTGGCCCTCACCCTGCCAACCGGATTGCAGGCCGATCCTGACAGCTGGCAACCAGCGACTCTGGCCGCCGGTGCCAGCATGACCACCACCCTGCGCCTGCTGGCCCAGAGCCCGCTCGCCTGCGGCGACGAGGCGAGCCTCTCGGTGAATCTCGCCATGAGCGGTACCAGCCCCACCGAGCGCCAGTGGCAGCAATCCCTGACCCTGCCCATCGGCACCCCCGTCATCAGCCGGGCCAGTGGTCGGTCACAGCGACTGAACGATGCCCAGAGCGAGGAGGTGCGCGGCCTGAGCGAAACCAGCCTGCTGCTGGAGAAGAGCGATGCCCGTGTGAGCGACAGGCTGCAACTGAGCCTGGATCTGCAGCACGAGGCGCTGGATGAGCTGGAGATCTGGCTCAGCTCCCCCGCCGGCACCCGGGTCCAGATCTGGGACAAGGGTTACAGCCCCCTGCCGAGCCTGAAAGGGGTCTTCCCGACCGAGTTGCAGTCCCTGCAACCCTTCAGCGCCTTCGAAGGAGAACCCCTGGCCGGTCGCTGGACCCTAGAGGTGGTGGACAGCAAACCGGGCAATCAGGGTTTCCTGAACGGGTGGAGCATCAGTCAGCGTACCGGCGCCCAGTGCGGCAACACCGTGCCCGTGCCGGATGACGGCATCATCCGCTTCGATACCTCGGACAGCAGTGGCGGGGGGGCCTTCCCTCTGCTCTGGCTGCTGCCGCTGGCCCTGTGGCGCCGTCTGCGTCGCCTCTGACTCTCCCTATATAAAGAAGAGAGGGGCCAAGGCCCCTCCAAGGACACACCATGACCATGAGAATAACCCCGATCGTCTGCCTGCTGGCCCCCCTGCTCAGCGCCTGTGGCGGCGGTTCGGACGAGGCTCCCCTGACCGTGCCGGACTACCGCCTGACGGTCAGCCTGCCCGCTGCGGGCACCCTGTGCATCAACCTGAACCAGAACGACGGCTGCGAAGCCAATGAGCCCGCCGTCAGCGGCGAGGCCGGTGCCCACTCCCTGACCCGGCGCCACCCTGATCTGCTCACCACTCCCCTGCTGTTCATTCCGGCGGATCCCGCCGCCCTGCCCCTGGCCCACCCGGCGGCGCGCCAGGACAACCAGCACCTCACCCCCAGCCCCCTCAGCACCCTGCTGCAGACGCGTATCTCGGACGGGCTGCCACCGGCTCAGGCCCTGACGGACGTACTGCTCGCCCTGGCCCCCCTTCACCCCGGCCCAGATCTGGCGGCACTGGCGCAGCTGGGCGACTTCAACCGCGCCCTCGCCGAGCTGGCCCTCGCCGCCTTCGATGACGAGGCCACCCTGCCCGCCTTAGCCGCCAGCGAACGCCGCCAGCAGATCTGGCAAGGCCTTGTCACCTTTCTGCCCGAGCTCGCCCGGCACTTTGCCGCCAGCCCCGAGCTACTGAGCCAGCAGGCCAGACTCACCGCCGTGCTGATGCAGCAGCAACCCCGGGCGTTGGTGACCGCAGGTGGCGTCACCACCTACACGGACGGGGTGGATTACCTGCTGACCCAGGAGCCTGCGGATCACCCGGGCCAGGAGGCAAGCCTGGGCCAGGCGCCCCTTCGCTATCGCAAGCTGGACGGCAAGGGGCAACCCCTGGCGGACAATGCCGACGAGTGGGAGTGCGTGGAGGATCTCAATACCGGCCTCGTCTGGGAGAAGAAGCTGGCGGATCCGGACAGTCCGAGGGATCTGCACCGCACCTTCGCCTGGGAGTTCGACGAATATCACCCGACCCAGGAGGAGCGGGATTACGCCTGCCCCGAAGGGGAGGCCATCTGCACTACGGAGCAGTACCGTCAGTGGCTCAATGCACAGCAACTGTGCGGTATCACCCACTGGCGCCTGCCCCACGCCCGTGAGCTGATGAGTTTGCAGCACTACGGCTCCCTCGCCCGCCAGGATGGCCAGCTCGTCACCCTGGATGTGCGCTACTTCCCCGATGTCGGCACCGGACTCAATGGCTTCGATGGCTATTACTGGAGCCAGACCCTGACCCCGTCCCGTCGGCTGGAGAGCGCGCCTCTAAGTGCCATCGCCCACATCTTCCTCGGCGAGGACGCCGGTGCCGACTATCCCACCCCAGTTCAAAACAGCAATGACGCCAACGGTCTGCAACTGCGCCTGGTGGCCGAGGTAACCCGATGAACAAGTATCTTCTGACCCTGCTGCTCACCCTGTGCAGCCCCCTGGCACTGGCCATCGCCATCTGCGACGACGCCCTGCCCCGTACCAGCCCCACCGCCCGTTTCCAGGATCACGGCAACGGCACCGTCACCGACAGGGGCACCAGTCTGACCTGGATGCGCTGCCAGCTCGGCCAGACCTGGCGCAACCAGAGCTGCGAGGGGGAACCCACCCGCCTCTACTGGCAACAGGCACTGCAGACGGCGGAACGGATCCGTACCGAACCGAGCCATGCCCTGTATGGCTTTGGTGGTCATCACGACTGGCGCCTGCCCACCATCAAGGAGCTCGCCAGCATTCTGGAGTCCGCCTGTTACAAACCGGCATTGAACGAAACCATCTTCCCCCGCGCCATGGCCGGGGATGGCAAGGAGGTGAACGACGGCTATGTCTATCTCTGGTCTTCTACCCCGGTGCCGGCCCTTCAGGGCGTCGCCTACCTGGACATCACCAGCGGCTCCGTCGCCCAGCGCGCCCCGCGCTCTTGGGCGAAACAGGTTCTGCTGGTGAGGTGACAGCCTGACCATGGGGGCCACCCGGCCCCCTGCTTGACACGAGGCAAGAAGCGCCAGGGTGACCCTGGCCGTCAAAAAAGCATCAAATTGCGTCATGTGATGCCTGTTCAGAGCGGTTTTGCACGCCGCAGCGCTGGCATGAAACCGGCAGAGCGGTTAGTCTAGCGGCGTTGAACCAATCCCAAGAGGTACAGATGAAAACCGTGTTGCGTTTTAGCCTGCTGGGCGCCTTGTTATTGGGTGGCCATGCCTTCGCCGCCGAACCGAAAAAATTTGATATCAGCATGTTCCCCGCCGCCGAAGTGAACCAGGAACGTGTCGTGATCCGTCTGCCGGAAGTCGAGAACGAAGCCGACATGATGGTCGAACTGCAAGTCGGCAAGAAGATGCTGGTCGACTGCAACCTGCCCCGCTTCGCGGGCAATCTGGAACAGCACAGCGTCAAGGGCTGGGGTTACAACTACCTGACCCTGGGCCAAGTCACCGGCCCCGTCAGCACCCTGATGGCCTGCCCAGACGGCCAGAAGAAGGAGAGTTTCGTCCAGATCTACGGTCAGGGCTTCTTCGTGAACTACAACTCCAAGCTGCCCTTCGTCATCTATGTGCCCCAGGAGTACGAGGTGCGCTATCGTCTGTGGCGTGCCGACAACCTGGCACAGCCAGCCATGATTGAGTGAGTGCCGCGCACTCGGGTTCAGCTCAGTCATGATGATAAAAAGGCGCCATACGGCGCCTTATTTTTAGCTTCCGAGCCCGTTCTTGAGCGGTTTTTCCTGTACAAAATCTGACATAACTCCACTATTTTTCAGGCTTTTTTGTGCAGCGCACCGCAAAATGCCCCCTCGGGATGCGACAAACCCTGTTCGATAAAAGATATTTATTAACATAGTAAGAAAATTGATTTTGCACTCTGCGACGGCCTGATGATACTTGCCCGCAAAGGTCAAACTAACCAGAACAAGAGCACTATGAGCTTCGAATCAGACAAGCGTTTCAACGACTTCAAACATTTTCCCCGTGGCCTGCGTCGCAGTGGCGAATTCACCGTGGCCGAAGCGGACAGTCTGGAAAAATATGGCACCGTGATGCTGGCGCTCTATCAGGGCAACCTGGCCCCGCGCGATGACGTAGAAAGTGCCTTTATCGAACAGGTCAAATCCGGCGCAGCCGGCAACAACCCCCACGCCAAGGTGTGGTTCAAATACCTGAAGGTGATTGGTCCCAAGCGCGTGCACCGTCTGTGCACCGTCGCAGGCGGCGCCAATGAAGATGCGGGTGGCAGCTTTGAAGGCGGCGGTGGCGGCAGCGACGAGTCCCTCGATTAATGGATACCGAGCTGCTTCGGACCTTCATCGAGGTCAGCAAGACCCGGCACTTTGGCCGGGCGGCTGAAAATCTCTACCTGACCCAGTCGGCGGTGAGCTTCCGGATCCGCCAGCTCGAGCAGCAACTCGGGGTCAGCCTGTTTGCCCGTCATCGCAACAACATCCGCCTGACTGCCTCCGGTGAGCGTCTGCTGCCCTACGCAGACGCCATTCTGCATACTTTGGGGCGCGCCAAGCAGGACGTGGCCCTCTCCCCCGGTTTCAGCCAGCAGCTTGCCATCGGCGCCCCCGCCGTCTTCTGGGAGCTCGACTTCAACGACTGGCTCAACCATGTCTATGCCCTGGCCCCCGGCCTCGCGGTGCGCCTCGAAACCGCCTCCCGCGAGCACCTCTGTCGCCAGTTGCTGGAGCGCTCCCTCGATCTGGCCCTGCTCTCCGAGCCGACCAAGATCGACGAGATTGCCCTGCACCCCATCGGCGAGCTGGTGTTCGAACTGGTGAGCCGGGAGCCGGCCGCAAACGCCGACAGCCTGATGCAGATGCCCCACATTCATCTCGACTGGGGCACCAGCTTCGAACCGCCATCGAGCCGGTTGCAGAGCCTGCAGAAGACCCCAGTTCTGCATTCGAGCTCCGCCAGCATGGCCCTGCAATTCGTGCTGGCCAACGGCGGCGCCGCCTACCTGCCAAGGCGCATGGTGAGCCCCTTCCTGGAGCAGGGGCTGCTTCATCTGGTGGAAGGGGGCCAATCCCTGAGCCGCCCGCTCTACCTCGCCTATCTGGAGAAATCCGACCGCCGGGAGCTGATCGATCAGCTGCTCACCCTGCCGCTGGGCTGGCATGACGCCGACTTGCGTCAACCGCCTGCCGAATGAAAGAGGGCGATTTCACGCCCAGACCTGTGTTTTCATCTACCGTAGTTATCGGTGCAGCACAAACAACATGAAAAAGGGGCCATCAGGCCCCTTTTGTATGGATATCTTTGTGCATCAGCCGTGATGACGACGATCGTTGGCCTGCGCCAGCAGGGTGCGGCTCTCGCGCAGGAACTCCTCCGCCCGCTCGCCGAAGAAGCCGGAGACCTGGCTGAAGGCCTCGATGAAGCCCTCTCTGTCTCCCCGCTCCAGCAGGCCCAGCGCCTCGCCGAAGTTCTGGTAGTAACGACGGATCATCGCGAGGTTCTGCGGCGACGACAGTATGATGTCGGCGTAGAGGTGGGGATCCTGGGCAAACAGCCGTCCCACCATGGCCAGCTCCAGCCGGTAGATGGGAGAGCTCAAGGCAAGCAGGCGGTCGATGTTGGCCTGCTCCCGGGAGAGGTGCCAGCCGTAGGCGAAGGTAGCAAAGTGGCGCAGCGCCTGAATGAAGGTCATCGCCTCGTCGTGGGCCCTGGCCTCCACCTGCTGCAAACGCGCCCCCCAGATGGTCATCTGTTCCAGCAGCCACTGGCTGGCGGCGGGATCGCGTCCCTGACAGCAGACGATCACCTGCTTGGCGAGGCTCGCCACGTCCGGCCCGAACATAGGGTGCAGCCCCAGCACAGGCCCCTGGTGTACCGCCAGCATATGGGCAAGCGGTTCACTCTTGACGCTGGTCACGTCCACCAGCAGGCAGTTCTCAGGCAGGTTGCCGAGCCGGTCGATCACCTGGCAGGTGACGTCGATGGGCACCGCCACCATCACCAGCCCGGCGCCGTGCAGGATCTCGTCGGCGCGCGGCCAATCGGCCTGACCCAGGGTTTCGACCCGGTAGCCCGAGAGGCTGAACAGGTTGCCGAACAGGCGGCCAAGCTGCCCCTGGCCACCGATGATCACCACCTTGCCGAGCTCAGGCTTCATGCACTTGAAGTGGTGCTCCTTGTCGCTGGCGGACTCCAGAATATAGGATTCGCGCATCACCCGGCGCAGCACATCCTCGATAAGGTCCCCCGGCACCCCCAGTGCCTCGGCCTCGGCGCGGCGGCGGGCCAGCATGCTCGCCTCCCGATCCGGCGCGTAGATGGGCAGGCCGTGCCGGCTCTTCACTTCCCCCACTTCCCCCACCAGGGCGAGACGGGCGGCCAGCAGATCAATCAGCTGCTTGTCCACCGCATCTATCTTGTCCCTGAGGGCATTCAACTCTTCCGCCATGTCCAGTCCCTGCTGGCGCCGCCCGCAGCGACGCCCTGTCATTCAAGAGGCAACAAGGTATCACTGCGTGGGCAGTGATACCTCGATGGTTCAATCAGTTACAACAAGATACCACGGCTTATGCCGATGTTCTGGCCAAAAGTGGTGCCGCCAGCTGGCTGTGGCAGCGGGCCAGCAGCGCATCCGTGGTCTCCCAGTCGATGCAGGCATCGGTGATGGAGACGCCGTAGCGCATCTCGCACTTGGGCTGCTCGCTGGACTGGTTGCCTTCGAACAGGTTGGATTCGAGCATCACCCCGATGATGGAGCGGTTGCCCTCCTGGATCTGGTGAATGACGTTGTCGGCCACCTTGGGCTGCAGCCGGTGATCCTTGCTGGAGTTGCCGTGGCTGCAATCCACCACCAGACCGGGCAGCAGGCCCGCCTTCTCCAGCGCCTCTTCCGCCAGCGACACATTGACCGAGTCGTAGTTCGGGTGCTTGCCGCCGCGCAGGATCACGTGACCATCCGGGTTGCCCTGGGTCTGCAGCAGCGCGACCTGACCCTGCTGGTTGATCCCCATGAAGGCGTGGGGGCTGGAAGCGGCCTGCAGCGCATTGATGGCGGTGCCGAGGTTGCCGTCGGTGCCGTTCTTGAAGCCGACCGGCATGGAGAGGCCGGAGGCCATCTCCCTGTGGGTCTGGGATTCGGTGGTGCGGGCACCGATGGCCGACCAGGAGAAGAGCTCCGCCAGGTACTGCGGGCTGATGGGGTCGAGCGCCTCGGTCGCCAGCGGCAACTCCAGCTCGGCCAGCCAGCAGAGCAGCTCGCGGGCGCGGTGCAGACCCAGTTCCACGTCAAAGGTGCCGTCCAGGTTCGGATCGTTGATAAAGCCCTTCCAGCCGACCGTGGTGCGCGGCTTCTCAAAGTAGACCCGCATGACAATGTAGAGAGAGTCCTGATAGGCGTCATGAAGCGCTTTGAGTCTGGTTGCGTACTCTTTGGCAGCGTCCATGTCGTGGATGGAGCAGGGACCACAGATCACCAGCAAGCGGTGATCGCGACGGTGGATGATGTCGGCGATGGTATTGCGGGCCCCTTGCACGAATGCCAGCGCGCGATCGGAGATGGGCAGTTTCTCCTTGAGCTGGGCAGGCGTGATCATCACTTGTTCGGACTGGATATGGATGTTGTTCAGGGGATCTCTTTGCATCTTCTCATTCTCTCTACTGTTTCAAGCCAAGGGCGCTGAGCGTTCATTTATATTTACACAAGTCAGCACTTTGTTACGCAACCGCCCCCACCTTACCAAGGAAAAACAAACAATCAAGTGAAACTAGCGTCTTTGCACGCTGACAGATGGATAAATGACCAAGAAAGCAGAGTGAAACAACTCAAAAGTAGCGACTCGCAAGGCCAAATCCGCCCCAAATCGTAAACATTAAATTACACACATCCATTTCAATATCATCTCTCTGCCCCCTCTCATGACCCCTTATCCGGCCCCTCATCCCGGCGATAATGCCGGGCACAAAAAAGCGGGGCACCTGGCCCCGCTTGCATTCCCGTGTTGCTCTTCTTTTATTATTTGCCGTGGGCCTTGATAGCCTCGACCGCCTTGTCGGGGAAGTCGCTGAATACCCCGTCCACATCGGCCTGATAGAGGAAGATGTTGAGCAGGTCGGTGAAGTCTTTCGCATAGGCCGGGATCTGCCCCTCATCCTGACGGAAGGTATAAGGATGCACCTTGAGACCGGCCGCGTGGGCCTCTTTCACCATGCCGGTGAAGACCGGCTTGCCGGGAGTGCCCGGCTCGGTCACCACCATGGGTTTCCAGGGACCGATTCCCTCGGCATAGGTGGCGATGGTCTTCATGGCCCCCGGCTTGAACATCCAGTCATAGCTGTAGGGGGTCGCCTTGCCCTTGGCGTCATAGACCATGGTCTCGTTCCAGTCGGTCTCGGCCATCAGCTGCACCAACTTCAAGTCCATACCCATGGCGGGCATCAGTTCGCTGTTGATGCGCTTGAGCTCGTTGGCATCGAAACACTGCAGATAGACCTTGTCGTTCTTGCTGGTGTAGCCGTACTCCTTCAGTACCTTGAGCACCGCCCTGGAGATGTCCTTGCCTTCGTGGCGGAACAGCCAGGGAGCCTTGATCTCCGGGTAGATGCCGATGTGCTTGCCGGTGCTCTTGTTGAGCCCCTGGATCATCTCGATCTCTTCCTGGAAGGTATGGATCCTGAAGCTCGACTTCCACAGCGGGAAACGGGCCGGATAGACCGGCACCTGCTTGCCGTCCACCAGCTGGAACGGCTCGGTCATGCGCAGGGAGCGCACCTCGTCCAGGGTGAAATCCACCACATAGTAGCGACCGTCCGGGCGGGCCCGGCCGGGGAAGCGCTCGGCCACGTCCGTGATGCCATCAAGGAAGTGATCGTGCATCACCACCAGCTGGTCATCCTTGGTCATCACCAGGTCCTGCTCCAGATAGTCGGCCCCCATGCCATAGGCCAGGGCCTTGGATTCCAGGGTGTGTTCCGGCAGGTAACCGGAGGCACCACGGTGGGCGATCACGATTTTGCCTTCGTCGGCCGCCAGTGCAGGCAGCGCCAGGGCAGCCCCGAGGCCAAGGGCTATCAGGGTACGGTGAGGTTGCTTCATCAAGAGATCTCGTTGTTATGGTGTGTAGGATGCAGGTAATTGTTATAGCAGGGGTTTATTGCAGTTTGACGGCGGACGGCCAGGGCCGCCCGCCGTGGGTCATCAGCTGGCCTTGGGCAGGGCGTGGTGGTATTCGAGCAGCCAGGCACCGAGCTGCTGCTGTTCGGATTCCGACAGGCGCAGCCCCAGCTTGCTGCGGCGCCACAGGATGTCCTCCAGGGAGTGGGCCCATTCGCGCGCGATGAGATAGCGCACTTCAGATTCATACAGCCCGGCGCCAAAGTGCTGGCCGCGCTCCTCCTTCAGCCAGAGGCGGGCATGAGCGCCATAGGCTTCGGCGATGCGCAGGGCGCTGCGATCGTCGAGCCAGTCGAATTCCAGCGCAAAGGCTCGCGCCAGTTCACGCACCGAGCAGTCGAACTCGCCACCGGGCAGCCGGCTGTTGGCGGTCCAGTCCTCTCCCATCTGGCTGAACCAGGGCTTGAGCTTGTTGCAGGCGGCCTGGGCCAGCTTGCGGTAGGTGGTGAGCTTGCCGCCAAACACCGACAACAGCGGCGCGCCGTCGGATTCACCACTGAGCTCGAGCGTGTAGTCCCGGGTCACCGCCTGGGGTGAATCGGACTCGTCGTCACACAGGGGGCGCACCCCGGCATAGGTCCACACCACGTCTGCCGGGCTTATCTGCCTTGTGAAGTGGGCATTGACCACCTTGCACAGGTAGTTGATCTCGGCATCGCTGATCTTGGCTTCGCGCGGGCTGCCTTTGTGCTCCACGTCCGTGGTGCCGATGAGGGAATAGTCCTGCTGGTAGGGGATGACGAAGACGATGCGGTTGTCCTCGTTTTGCAGGATGTAGGCCTCTTCGCGCTCATGGATGCGCGGCACTATCATGTGGCTCCCCTTGATGAGGCGAATGCCGCGGGGGGATTTCTCGCTCAGGCTCTCGTCATAGAAGGTCTTGACCCAGGGGCCCGCCGCATTGACCAGACCACGGCAGCTGACGGTGAACTGCTCGCCCCCTTCCCGCTCCAGCGTCAGGGTCCAGTGCTTGGATCCGCGCACCGCCTTGACGCAGCGGGTACGGGTCTGCACATCGGCGCCCTTGTCCCGCGCCAGCATGGCATTGAGCACCACCAGCCGGGCGTCGTCGACCCAGGCGTCCGAATATTCAAAGCCCTTGTTGATGCCGCTCTTGAGACCGTCCTGCGGCAGGAAGCGCAGGCCGCAGCTCCCCTTGAGCTTGTCCCGCTTGGCCAGGTTGTCATAAAGGAAGAGACCGGATCGGATCATCCAGGCCGGACGCAGGTGCGGTCGGTGCGGCAGGCGAAAACGCATGGGACGGGCGATGTGGGGAGCCATGCCGAGCAGGACCTCCCGCTCCGCCAGCGCCTCTTTCACCAGCCGGAATTCGTAATGTTCGAGATAGCGCAGGCCGCCGTGGATCAGCTTGCTGGAGTTGGACGAGGTGGCAGAGGCGAGATCGCTCGCCTCGAACAGCGCCACCTTCAGCCCCCGCCCCGCCGCATCTGCCGCGATGCCGACCCCGTTGATGCCGCCGCCGACGACGACCAGATCATAATGTTCGCTCATGTTCACCTACTTTCTTATTTTGTGTTTGCCATGACAGCAATGTTTGATTTCGCTCATATTAGAACATGAAAAACCAATAAACGAACATTTCGTGAGAGAAATGTGATCGCGATTGTTTTCACAATGCTAAAAATGCTGCCAGTCGGTGACGGCCTGGCAAGGCTACGGCATGTCGGAAACAGCCATTTCGGGCAGGGAAGAGAACAAAGAGTCCCGGATGGGGGCGCCCATGAAGCAAGGTGATGAAGGCGATGGCGTGAATTCCTCGCAGGCGTCTAGCGTCGGTGCAAACCTGGCGCCCGAGTGCGGGGGCAACATCAGGGGTCAAAGAAGGTGTGTCAGCGCCAGGAACTGGCCTCTTAGGCGCCGCAAGGGAGACGCCGCAGACCGGGGGGGGCAGAAAGAAAACCGGCCGCCACAGGGCGGCCTGATGCTAGAGCAGTGGAAATATCAGCAGATATGGCAGGCGATCTGATGCTGGGACATCAGGCGCATCAGCTTCTCCGGCGGCTCCTGATCCGTGAACAGGGCGTGGATCTGGTTGAGGTTGCCGAGGTTGACCATGGCGTTGCGGCCAAACTTGGTGTGGTCGGCGGCCAGGAACACCTGGCGGGAGTGGGCGATGATGGCCTGGGCGATCTTCACCTCGTGATAGTCGAAATCGAGCAGGGAGCCGTCGCTGTCGATGCCCGAGATGCCGATGACGCCGTAGTCCATGCGAAACTGGCCGATGAAGTCGCGGGTCGCCTCCCCGACAATGCCGCCATCCCGGTTGCGAATTTCGCCGCCGGCGATGATGACGGTGAAGTCATCCTTGGCGGTCAGGATGCTGGCGACGTTCAGGTTGTTGGTGACCACGCGCAGCTCCCGGTGGTCGAGCAGGGCCCGGGCGATGGCCTCGGTGGTGGTGCCGATGTCGATAAAGAGCGACGAGCCGTCGGGGATGTTGGCGGCCACTTCCCGGGCGATGCGCTCCTTCTCCTTGAGCTGCATCACCTTGCGGGCGCTGTAGGCGGTGTTGACGGTGCTCGAATGCAATGAGGCCCCGCCGTGATGGCGCCGGATCTTGTTCTGTTCCGCGAGATCGTTGAGATCCCGGCGAATGGTCTGGGGGCTGACGTCAAAATGGGTCACCAGATCGTCGGTCGAGACGAAACCCTGCCGGGTCAGGACGTCCAGGATCTCCAGATGTCGTTGGGTTTGCTTCACGCTTGCACTCCGCAGATGAGACGAAAAAAGGCCCCGGCAGGTGCGGGGCCTTTGGCAGTGTACCTGATCCCTTTTCCAATCGATAAGGGCAGGATCACGTTTTATGCCTTATGGGCAGCCGCCTTGGCGGCAATCGACTCGTTCTCGTGCTTGAGGGTCATGGCCAGCAGGATGATGGAGAGCACGCAGGAGACGGTGAGCACCATGAAGCCGCCGTCCCAGCCGAAGTGGTCAACGGTATAGCCCAGCATGGCGTTGGCCGCGACCGCGCCACCCAGATAACCGAACAGGCCGGTGAAGCCCGCCGCGGTACCGGCCGCCTTCTTGGGCGCCAGCTCCAGGGCGTAGAGGCCGATCAGCATGACGGGGCCATAGATGAGGAAGCCGATGGCGACCAGGGCCATCATGTCGATGGTCGGGTTGCCCGCCGGGTTGAACCAGTAGACCAGCACGGAAAGGGTCACCAGCACCATGAACAGGATGCCTGCCGGGGCGCGGCGGCCCTTGAACATCTTGTCGGAGATCCAGCCGCACAGCAGGGTGCCCGGGATCCCCGCCCACTCATAGAGGAAGTAGGCCCAGGAGGAGTGATCCACGCTGAAGTCCTTGGCCTCTTTCAGATAGGTGGGCGCCCAGTCCAGCACGCCGTAACGGATGAGGTAGACGAAGGCGTTGGCGATGGCGATGTACCAGAGCAGCTTGTTGTGCAGCACGTACTTCATGAAGATCTCCTTGGCGGAGAACTCCTGCTCGTGGCTTTCGTTGTAATCCTTCGGGTAGTCGTTCTTGTACTCCTCGATGGGGGGCAGACCGACCGATTGCGGGGTATCGCGCATCACGAAGAAGGCGATCACCGCGATGGCCGCCGCCGCCGCCGCAGGCACATAGAAGGCGCTGCGCCAGTCGTTGAACCAGCCCATGCCGAGGATGAACAGGGGGCCTATCATGCCGCCGCCCACGTTGTGGGCCACGTTCCAGACCGAGACGATCTCACCCCGCTCCTTCTGCGACCACCAGTGCACCATGGTGCGACCGCAGGGGGGCCAGCCCATGCCCTGTGCCCAGCCGTTCAGGAACAGGAGCACGAACATGATGCCAATGCTGGAGGTAGCCCAGTGCATGGTGCCCATCATGAACATGATGCCTGCCGAGAGCAGCAGACCGGCGGAGAGGAAGTAGCGCGCGTTGGATCTGTCCGACACGTTCCCCATCAGGAATTTGGAGAGACCGTAGGCGATGGAGACGCCGGAGAGGGCCAGACCCAGATCCCCGCGGGAGAAGCCCTGCTCGATGAGGTAGGGCATCGCCAGACTGAAGTTTTTCCGTACCAGGTAGTAACCCGCATACCCGAAGAAGATCCCGAAGAACACCTGCCAACGCATGCGTTTGTAGAAGGGATCCACCTTGTCGGCCGGCAGCCGGTCGATATGGGGTGCAGGCCTGAAGAGACTAAGCATGTTCTGCTTCCTTTTATTGTTGTTCTGGGCGGTTTAGGACGCCCCGCTCATGCCGGCGATCAGACGCGTCTTGATTCGCAAGCGAGCCTGTTGTGCTCATTTGTGAACATTTAATCTGTGATGAGCGCTAAATTATTGCAGTTTTATTACAAAAATTGTGACGCTGTGAGTGAACGCGCATCCAGGGTCAGCCCACGCATGGCGTGGCTCTTGGCTACTCACTAAGGAGTAATATGGCCGACAACTGTTGCTTTTCGTCACATTTTCTTAGCAATGAATGGGATCTTGCCCACATTTCCGGTGGCGGGGGGATGGTGAATTGACGCAGAAGGTTTATTTTCTCTCTCGTCCAAGAACGAGCGCAAACGAGCATAACGTTTGCGCAAGCTCAAAAAACAAGAAGAAACGTTTTCGGGCGCAATGAATGGGAATGAAAGATAACAAAACGGAACATCAAACCTACTGTGGGTGGATATAAGGAATAACAACTATGAGCATACAAAGACCCAATACCCTGCTTGGCGAGTGCCTCGCCGAGTTTATCGGCACCGGCCTGCTGATCTTCTTCGGCGTCGGCTGCGTGGCCGCCCTGGTGCTGGCTGGCGCCAACTTCGGGCAATGGGAAATCTCCATTACCTGGGGCCTGGGTGTCGCCATCGCCATCTATGTCACCGGTGGCATCTCCGGTGCCCACCTCAACCCTGCCGTGACCCTGGCACTGATGACCTTCTGCGGCTTTGACAAGCGCAAGGTGGTGCCCTTCATCATCGCCCAGATAGCCGGGGCATTCGCCTCCGCCGCCCTGGTCTACGCCCTCTACAGCAACCTGTTCACCCAGTGGGAGCTGACCCACAACGTGGTGCGCGGCAGCGTCGAGAGCCTCGGCACCGCAGGCATCTTCTCCACCTACCCCAATGCCCTGCTCTCCAACATGCAGGCTTTCGCGGTCGAGCTGGTGATCACCGCCGTCCTGATGCTGGGCATCATGGCACTGGGTGACAACAACAACGGCGCCCCCAAAGGCTTCGCCGCCGCCCTGCTCATCGGCATCCTGATCGCGGTGATCGGCGCCTCACTCGGCCCCTTGACCGGCTTTGCCATGAACCCGGCCCGTGATTTCGGCCCCAAACTGTTCGCCTTCGTGGCTGGCTGGGGTGACGTGGCCCTGACCGGTGGTCGTGACAACCCCTACTTCTGGGTCCCCATCCTTGGCCCCATCGTCGGCGCCCAGATCGGTACCGCCCTGTATGTGAAAGTGCTGGCTCCCTGCGTCCCGGGCAACCGCGTCGCCACCGAAGAAGCCTCCAAGCTGTCTAACAAAGAAGAGGCCGCCGCCTGAGAGCGGCCCTCCCCAACGTGTAACAACGTGGAAAATAAAAACGTGGAGAACATCATGTCTGCTGAAAAGAAATTTGTCGTTGCGCTGGACCAGGGCACCACCTCCTCCCGTGCCATTGTCTTCGATCAGGACGCCAACATCGTCGCGACCTCCCAGCGCGAATTCACCCAGCACTACCCGAAAGCGGGCTGGGTCGAGCACGACCCCATGGAGATCTGGGCGACCCAGTCCTCCGTCTTCACCGAAGTGCTGGCCAAGAGCGGCCTGCACAGCGAGCAGATCGCCGCCATCGGCATCACCAACCAGCGTGAAACCACCGTCGTCTGGGAAAAGGCCACCGGCAAGCCCATCTACAACGCCATCGTCTGGCAGTGCCGCCGCACCGCCGCCATCTGTGAAGAACTGAAAGCGCGCGGCCTGGAAGAGTACGTGCGTGAAAACACCGGTCTGGTGCTGGATGCCTACTTCTCCGGCACCAAGGTGAAGTGGATCCTGGACAACGTGGAAGGGGCCCGGGAGAAGGCAATGAACGGCGAGCTCTTGTTCGGCACCATCGACACCTGGCTGGTGTGGAAGATGACCAACGGCGAGGTGCACGTCACCGACCCGACCAACGCCTCACGCACCATGCTCTACAACATCCGCGACCTGAAGTGGGATGAGCGCATGCTGGACGAGCTGGGCATCCCCGCCTCCATGCTGCCGCAAGTCAAACCCTCCTCCGAGGTCTATGGCTACACCACCCGTGGCGGCGGCGCCCGCATCCCCATCGCCGGTATCGCCGGTGACCAGCAGTCCGCCCTGTTCGGCCAGCTCTGCTTCGAAAAAGGGATGGCCAAGAACACCTACGGTACCGGCTGCTTCATGCTGATGAACACCGGCACCGAGCCGGTTCGCTCCAGCAACGGCCTGCTGACCACGGTCGCCATCGGCCCGAAAGGGGAAGTGAATTATGCCCTCGAGGGTGCGGTATTTATGGGTGGCGCCACCATCCAGTGGCTGCGCGATGAGCTCAAGATCATCCACGATGCCCGCGATACCGACTACTTCGCGAGCAAGGTAGGCGACACCAACGGCGTCTACCTGGTGCCGGCCTTCGTGGGCCTGGGCGCCCCCTACTGGGATCCGTATGCTCGCGGCACCATGGTCGGCCTGACCCGTGGCGCCAACCGCAACCACATCATCCGCGCTGCGCTGGAATCCATCGCCTACCAGAGCCGCGACGTACTGGATGCCATGCAGCAGGACTCCGGCATCAAGCTGGCGGCCCTCAAGGTGGACGGCGGCGCCGTGGCCAACGACTTCCTGATGCAGTTCCAGGCTGACATGATGCACACCCCTGTGGTGCGTCCGACCCGCATCGAGACCACCGCCATGGGCGCCGCCTTCCTGGCCGGCCTCGCCGTGGGCTTCTGGAAGAGCTCCGAAGAGCTGGAAGACAAGTTCAGCGTGGACCGCGAGTTCATTCCGCAGATGGACCGCGACGATCGCGCCAAGCGCTACAGCGGCTGGAAGAAGGCGGTGGAACGCTCACGCCGCTGGGCCGAAGAGGAGTGATGGGGTAACCGACGCATCCTTGAGATGAAAAAAGCAAAGAGGCCGACAGCGATGTCGGCCTCTTTATATTGGCGCTCGCAAGCCCCTCGGCCCCCTCCCCTTGAGGAGTGGGAAAAGATGGCCCCTCCCTCTCGTGGAGGGGAAGGGCGGGAGGGGATTGGCCCTGTCGGAACACGCCTAGAGCGCGTGGTTGCCGAGCTGCTCTTTCAGGAAATCGAGCCAGACCCGCAGCCGGATGTCCCGCTGGGCATCGGAGTAGAAGACCGCATGGATGGGGCGCGAAGCGCCGCTGTTGCTGCGGGCCAGCACCTCCACCAGCGCCCCGCTCGCCCTGTCATCCCCTGTCATGAAGTCCGACAGGCAGACGATCCCCTGCCCCGCCAGCGCCAGCTGACGCAAGGTTTCCCCGCTGCTGGCCCGCAGGGTCGGGGTGATGGCGAACCTGTCCCCCTGCTCCTCGCTCAATAGGGGCCAATGATTGAGGTGATCGGGGTGCAAAAAACCGAGCAGCTCGTGGCCAGCCAGCAAGTCAGCCGGCTGGCGCGGGGTACCGCGTGCCTTCAGATAGTCGGGGGAAGCCAGCAGCCGCAGCCGCGAGCGGCCCAGCGGCAGGGCCCGCAGGGAGGAGTCCGTCAGCTCGCCGATGCGAATGGCCATGTCCACCCGCCGCTCCATCAGGTTGATGAAGCCCTCGGAGCTGTGCAGTTGCAGCTCGATGGCGGGGTAGCGGCGGCGAAACTCGCCGATGATGGGCACCAATCTATGCAGGATGAAGGGGGTGGCGGCGTCCACCCGCAATATGCCCTCCGGCTGCTCCCGGCGCATCAGCAGCAACCCTTCCGCCTCGCTCATCTCGGTCAGGATCTTCACCGCCCGCTGATAGAACCAGCTCCCCTCCTCGGTCAGGCTGACCCGCCTCGTGGTGCGGTTGAGGAGCACGGTGGCGAGCTTCTCTTCGAGACGCTTGATGCCGCGGCTCACCACGGAATTATCCATGCCGAGATTCTCCGCCGCCTGGCGAAAGCTGCCCGCCTCCACCACCGCCACAAACAGGGTCAATTCATCGGAATGGGTCTTCATTGTTGTCATCCTGGCAAGAGTAATGGACCTTTATAGGTGCAATAGCCGGGAGTTGGCAAGACAGCCTCCGCTTCGTATCGTGACGCACCACCTGTTTTATCTGCGCCCTTGCCAGTACAATGCCGCCAACCGGCACCGTATGGCGCCACACTATGACAGGGACGATCCATGACATTCGACAACAGGCTGGCCGCCGCCCATCGGGAGCTGGCCGAGAAGGGCGTGCAAACGCTCAACTACAACCCGCCGATCATCTGGCTGCTGCGAAAGGCGGGGTTCACCATCAGGCCGCCCCACTACGAACGCTTTCTGATCAACGTTCTTGCCCTGGGACTCCCCATCGGCGCTATCTGGGGGGTGTTGATGTGGTGCCTCGGCTGGCAGGATGAGGTGAGCTCGGGGTTTGCCCTGCGCCAGAGCCTGCTCTTTGGCATCGGGCTCGGTCTGCTGATGGGGACCTGGTTCTGGTTTAGGCGCAAGCAGCTCAAGCTGACCCCCTGGGACGCCTTGCCGCACTCCACGATCCGCCCGCAAAAACGCTGACAACCGGAATAATCACCGACAAGGAGAGCCCATGACCAAGGCCCATGAAAAACTGAACTATGTGGAGTTTGCCGCCAGGGATCTTGCCGCCACCAAGGCCTTCTTCACCGCCGCCTTTGGCTGGCAGTTTGCCGACTACGGCCCCGATTATTGCGCCTTCGAGGGAGAAGGGCTGGATGGCGGCTTCTACCGCTCTCCGAACTGTGCAGCCAGAGTGCTCAGGGCGGGGCGCTCCTGGTGTTCTACAGCGCCGATATCGAGGCGACCCAGAGCAAGGTAGCCGGCGCAGGGGGCACCATAGTGCGCCCCCTGTTCGATTTTCCCGGTGGCCGCCGTTTCCACTTTGTCGAGCCCAGCGGCAATGAATTTGCGGTCTGGTCCGAACCGGCCAGCGCCTGATAATACTCCGCCCTCCCCCTGGCCCACCTGCACCACGACCAGCCATGGGGAGGCCACATTGCTGCACTCACCTCAATAGTGTTTTGCGACTGCTGCCCTGTATCCCCCAGTCTGGGGCGGGCATACTGACTCCCGTCTTAACGAGGAGGTTCAGATGCCATCCCCCCTGATTGTGATTGCCCAGCTTGACGCCAAACCCGAATTCGCCGCCCAGTTTCGAGCCGCCCTCGAGCCGCTGATCGCCGCTACCCTGCAAGAGCCAGGGTGCCTTCGCTACCAGTTGCATCAGAGCCTGGAGAGCCCCCATAGCTGGATGCTGTACGAGGAGTGGGAGAGTGAAGCCGCCCTGCTCGCCCACCAGCAGCAGCCCCACTACATCGCCTTTGCCAGCCTCGCCTCCCCCTGGTTTGCCAACCGGGTCGTGAGCCGCTACCGGCGCGCCTGACTGCCTCCGCCCTCGGCGCAGGCAAAGCCCATCATTTGAGCGTAGAAACACTAACCTGAGGAATTTGATGATGAAGATGCCCAACCTGGGTCTTGGAACCTTCCGCCTGAAAGATCAGCCCCTTCGCGACTCCCTGCTCCAGGGGCTGGAACTTGGCTACCGCCATATCGACACCGCCCAGATCTATGACAACGAGGCCGAAGTCGGCCAGTTGATGAGCGAGAGTGGCGTGCCCCGCCAGGATATTTACCTGACCACCAAGGTGTGGACCAGCGAGTTCGGTCCGGGCAAGGTGATCCCGAGCCTGGAAGTGAGCCTGGAAAAACTCGGCACCGACTATCTGGATCTGGCGCTCATTCACTGGCCCTCCCCCCAGGATGAGGTGCCGATGGCGGTCTATCTGGAGCAGCTCGCCGAGGCCAAAGCCCGGGGCCTGACCCGGGAGATCGGGGTCTCCAACTTCACCGTGGCCCAGCTTAAACAGGCCATCGAGATTTTGGGGCCGGGCGCCATCGCCCACCAGCAGGTGGAGAGCCACCCCCTGCTGCAAAACCGCAAGGTGGTCGAATTCTGCCAGGAGCACGGTATCGCCATCACCGCCTATATGCCGCTCGCCTATGGCAAGGTGCTCACCGAGCCGCTGCTGATGGAGATCGGCAAGCGCCACGGCGTCTCGGCAGCCCAGGTGTCCCTGGCCTGGCTGCTGGCCCAGGGCATGACGGTGATCCCGAGCTCTACCAAACGGGAGAATCTGGCCGCCAACCTGGCCGCGCTGAAGGTACGGCTCAGCAGCGACGAGATGGCCGCCATTGCCACCCTGGATCGGGGTGAGCGCTGCGCCAACCCGGACTTTGCGCCGGATTGGGATTGATCCCCCTCATCCCCAGCCCTTCTCCCGCCAGGGGAGAAGGGAGTAAATAAGGCTCAATGACATTCTTCAGCACCAGCGGGAGGCACAATGCCTCCCGCTTTTTTTGTCCCCAATACCGCGCGTCACTGCCACCCGCGCCGCTGGCCCCCTCCCCTGCATCCTTCCGCTGCCCTTCCCTCTTTATTCCCAGTTCGGTCTGTACGCTTTGCCTCTGCATTCAACTCGCGCTGTACGGCCCACGCTTGTCTCTGCAACCTCAGCCACTCCCACTTTCACGGCCCCATTGCTGCTGATTTGGCAAAAGTAATTTGACGTTACCGTCATTTTTACCAACAAACACCCTCGGCATACTGGCGCCATTCTCCCGTCGGGAGTCCCAATCCAAGGAGTTGTTATGCCACTGGCGTTATTTGCCCTCACCTTAAGTGCCTTTGCCATAGGCACCACCGAATTCGTGATCGTGGGGCTCATCCCTACCATTGCCGAGCAGCTCAATGTCTCGCTCCCCTCGGCAGGCCTCCTGGTCAGCCTCTATGCCCTTGGGGTGGCCATCGGCGCCCCCGTGCTCACGGCGCTCACCGGCAAGCTGCCGCGCAAGTGGTTGCTGGTGGGACTGATGGCCCTCTTCACTGTCGGCAACCTGCTGGCCTGGCAGGCCCCCGGGTACGAGAGCCTGATTGTGGCCCGCATCCTCACCGGGCTGGCCCACGGGGTCTTCTTCTCGGTAGGCAGCACCATCGCCACGGGTCTCGTGGCCAAAGAGAAGGCGGCCAGCGCCATCGCCATCATGTTCAGCGGCCTCACGGTCGCCCTGGTGACCGGCGTCCCACTTGGCACCTGGATTGGTCAGGTCTTTGGCTGGCGCGAAACCTTCCTGGTGGTGAGCCTGCTCGGCCTCGTCGCCATGGTGGGCAGCATGCTGCTGGTACCGGGGAACCTGCCGAAGGGGGCCGCCTCCAGCGTTCGCGAGCAGCTCGCCGTGCTCACCAGGAAGCCCTTGCTGCTGGTCTACGCCAAGACGGCGCTCGGTTACGGCGGTGCCTTCACGGCGTTTACCTTCCTCGCCCCCATCCTGCAACAGGTGAGCGGCTTTAGCGCCGGCGCGGTGAGCCTCATTTTGCTGGTGTACGGGGTATCGGTCGCCGTCGGCAATATCTGGGGCGGCAAGCTCGCCGACCGGATGGGCCCATTGCCTGCGCTGAAGCTGCTGTTTGCAGGTCTCGCCCTAGTGCTGCTGGTGCTCACCTTCACCGCACCGCACCCGGTGCTGGCGGTACTGACCGTGCTGGTGTGGGGCGCCTTCGCCTTTGGCAACGTGCCGGGTCTGCAGGTACTGGTGGTGAAACAGGCCGAGCGCCACACCCCCAATGCCGTGGATGTGGCCTCCGGCCTCAACATCGCCGCCTTCAACGTCGGCATTGCGCTGGGCTCCGTGGTCGGCGGTTTCGTGGTGGAGCACCTCGGCCTGATGCACACCCCCTGGATTGGCGCCCTCATCGTGCTGCTGGCCTACGGCCTCACCCATGTCAGCGAAGCGGGCGAGCGCCGCGCCGCCCTTGCCTGACCCCCGGGCAAGCAAAAGGCCGACACCCTGTGTCGGCCTTTTTTTCATGGGCAAGATGCGAGGCTCAGGGCTCCTTGAGATCCTCATCGGCAGCCCAGCGCGCCTCCAGCCAGAGCAGGTTGACCAGCCCGCAGAGCAAGGCGAACCCCAGCCCCAGCAACCAGGTGAAATACCACATATCGCGTTGATCCTTGTGTTGAAGCGGATTAGTAGAGGCTGTGGCCGTGCTGGCGCACCTGCTCGGCGCTGACCCTGCCGCGCACCACCCGGTATACCCAGAGGGTGTAGCCGATGTTGACCGGCATCAGTACCCCGACAATCCCCAGCATGATAAGCAGGGTGCGCTCGCTGGAGGTGCTGTCCCACAGGGTCAGGCTGCTGGCCGGATCCAGGGACGAGGGCAGCACGAAGGGGAAGAGCGCGATGGCCACGGTCAGCATCATGGCGGCGCAGGCACCGCCGCTGGCCACGAGCGCCAGCCCGGACTTGCCGAGGCGGCTTGCCAGCGCGCACACCAGGGGCAGCAGGAGCCCGAGCACAGGCACGGCCCAGAGCACCGGATGGGCGACAAAGTTGCCAAGCCAGCCCGCCGGCACCGCCACCACCTCTTTCATCAGCGGAGTGAGGGCGCCGTTGAGATCGCCGATGGCCGTGATGCGATACCCCGCCATCTCTCCAAGCCAGACGCCGCCAAGGGCAAAGAGGGCGCTCGCCAGGGGGCCGAGCCAGAGGGCGAGGCGGGCGCTGCGCGCCGCTATGGCCCCCTGGGTCTTGCACTGCAGGAAGCTGGCACCGTGCAGCAAGAGCAGCGCCAGCGCCGTCCCCATGGCGGTCAACAGCAGCGGCCAGTGGAACGCAAAGGCGCCATAGTGGATGCGAAGGGCCGCATCGAAGCGAAACGGCAGCCCTTGCAGCACCAGGCCAAGGGTGGCACCAAACACCAGGGTCGGCAGCAGACCACCCACCACCAGGGCGCGGTCCCACCAGCGGCGCCAGACCGGGTCCGGCAGCTTGCTGCGATAGTCAAAGCCCACCGGGCGCAAAAAGAGGCCGAACAGCAGGAACATGAAGGGCACGTAAAGCGCCGAGAAGGCGGCGGCATAGACCAGGGGCCAGGCGGCAAACAGGGTGCCGGCACCGGCGATGAGCCACACCTGGTTGCCCTCCCACACCGGCCCCACGCTGTTGAGCAGCACCCGCCGCTCGTCATCCGTCTTGCCGACCACGGGCAGCAGCATGCCGACCCCGAGATCGAAGCCATCCATCACCACGAAGCCGACCAGCAGGAAGAGCACCAGCCCCCACCAGATCACTTTCAGGGTTTCGTAATCCATCAGGCAGGACTCCCGTTTTGCAACACTTCACCTTGATAACGACCCGTCTGCAGGCTGGCAGGCCCTTTGCGGATCACATGACGCAACAAGAACAACTCCACCACCAGCAGACTGCTGTAGATGAGGAAGATGGCGATGAGGCTGAACCAGAGCTGCCCCGGTTGCAGCAGGGAGACGGAGGCCGACACCGGCAGCACGTCGCTGATGGTCCAGGGTTGGCGACCGAACTCCGCCACGAACCAGCCCGCCTCGATGGCAATCCAGGGCAGCGGAATAGACCAGAGCAGGGCCCTGAGCAGCCGCGGGGATTGCACCAGCCTGCCCCGGCACAGTTGCAGGAAGGCGGCGGCAAAGAGCACCAGCAGCGCCACGCCGATGCCCACCATCAGGCGAAAGCTCCAGAACAGCGGCGCCACCTGGGGGATGGAGTCCTCCACCGCCTTGGCGATGGCCCCCTCGTCCGCCTTGCCAATCTCCTTGGCATAGGGGGTGAGCAAGAGGCCGTAGCCCAGATCGCCGCGGTGGCGCTCGAAGGTGGCGCGGGCCGCCTGGTTGCTGCCATCTGCCCGCATCGCTTCGAGCGCCTCGTGGGCCTGCATGCCGCTGCGAATGCGCGCCTCGTGCTGCGCTTTCAGATCTTTGAGGCCCGTCACCTGCTCATCCAGGGAGCGGGTGGCGATGATGCCCATCAGATAGGGTATCTTGATGGCCGCGTGGGTGGTTTCGGCACGCTGATCCGGCAGGCCGAACAGGGTGAAAGAAGCCGGGGCGGGCTCCGTCTCCCACTCCGCCTCGATGGCGGCGAGCTTGACCTTCTGCACCTCCCCCGAGCGATAGCCCGACTCGTCCCCGAGCACGATGACCGAGAGGATGGCCGCGAGGCCAAAGCCCGAGGCGATGGCAAAGGATCGCAGGGCGAAGCGCACCTCCATGCCGCGCAGCAGATACCAGCTGCTCACCCCCATCACGAACAGGGAGGCCGCCACATAGCCCGCCGCCACCGTGTGGACGAACTTGACCTGGGCCACCGGGTTGAAGATGACCGCGGCCACATCCACCAGCTCCATGCGCATGGTCATGGGGTTGAACTCGGCGCCGACCGGGTTTTGCATCCAGCCGTTGGCGATGAGGATCCAGAGGGCGGAGAGGTTGGAGCCGAGCGCCACCAGCATGGTCACCAGCAGGTGCTGACCGCGGGAGAGCTTGTCCCAGCCGAAGAAGAAAAGGCCCACCAATGTAGACTCGAGGAAGAAGGCCATCAGCCCCTCCACCGCCAGCGGCGTGCCGAAGATATCGCCGACATAGTGGGAGTAATAGGCCCAGTTGGTCCCGAACTGGAACTCCAGGGTGATCCCGGTGGTCACCCCCATCACGAAGTTGATGCCAAACAGCTTGCCCCAGAAACGGGTGATGTCCTTGTAGATCACCTTGCCGGTCATCACGTAGGCCGACTCGGCGATCACCAGGATCCAGGACAGCCCCAGGGTGAGGGGCACAAACAGAAAGTGGAACATCGCCGTCGCGCCGAACTGTATTCGGGAGAGGCTGACCACATCATCCAGGCTTATCATGCATGACTCTCTATGTTGCATTTAACGGACAGGTTTTCGCCCGCCAAGTACACCATGGTCCATGACACCTATAACAGATGCAGTTATAGTGAAAAACACCTATAACAGTTTGGGCCCACCATGTCCCGCTACGGCCAGTTGGCAGACCAGCTGCAACAGCAGATCACGAGCGGCCTCTGGCAGCCGGGAGAGCGCATCCCCTCCATCCGCCAGAGCTGCAAGACCCACGGCCTCAGCCCCATGACGGTGCTCCAGGCCTATCAGTTGCTCGAAAGCCGGGGCCTCATCCTGGCGCGGCCCCAGTCCGGCTACTACGTCAAGGCCGCGAGCACGGCCCGGCGGGAGAGCCAGCCCCAGCAGGCCCGCTACAGCGGCTCGGTGGACATCAACGATCTGGTGTTCGAGGTGCTGCAGGCGAGCAAGTCACGGGAGCTGGTGCCCCTTGGCATGGCGGTGGCGGACCCGACACTCTTCCCCCACCCCCAACTCGGTCGGGCCCTCGGCAGTTGCATGCGCCGCCTCGACCCCTTCAGCACGGTGGCAGATCTGCCCCCCGGCAACGAGGCACTGCGCCGCGCCATCGCCCGGCGCTATGCCGGCGAGGGGATGGCGGTGGATCCCCAGCAGATCATCATCACCACGGGGGCCATGGAGGCGCTCTCCCTCAGCCTTCAGGTGCTGACCGAGCCCGGGGACTGGGTGGTGGTGGAGTCCCCCACCTTCTACGGCGCCCTGCAGGCCATCGAGCGGCTCAAGCTCAAGGTGGTGGAGATCCCGGTGATCCCCGGGGTGGGGATCGATCTCGCCCTGCTGGAGGAGGCCCTCGCCCAGCGCCCCGTCAAGGCGTGCTGGCTGATGGGCAATGTGCAGCACCCCCTCGGCCACACCATGCCCGATGAGCACAAGCAGGCGCTGATGGCGCTGCTCAACCGCCATCAGGTCCCCCTGGTGGAGGATGACGTCTATGCGGAGCTCTATGTCGGGCGCGAGCGGCCAAGGCCCATCACCCATTGGGATGCGCGGGGAGAGAGCCTGCTGTGCGGCTCCTGGACCAAGTGTCTGGCGCCCGGCTTTCGGGTCGGCTGGGTGGTGGCGAAGCGCCACGCTGAGCGCATCCAGCGGCTGCAACTGATGTCGACGCTCTCGACCAATGTGCCCAGTCAGCTGGCGCTGGCCGACATGCTGCGCCAGGGCGGGGTGGACGCCCACTTTCGCCGCCTGCGCCACACCCTGGCCCAGCGCCAGCAGCAGATGCGGGCAGCCCTGATGCGCCTCTTCCCCGAGGCGCGCATCTCCTCCCCGGACGGGGGCTACTTTCTCTGGCTCGAATTTGACGCCCGCCTCGATGGCCGGGCGCTCTATGCCAGCGCCATCGAGCAGGGGGTCTCCATCGCCCCCGGGGCCCTCTTCTCCAGCCAGGGCCAGCACAACCACTGCCTGCGCCTCAACAGCTCCCATCCCTGGAGCCCGCAGCTGGACGCGGCGCTCAACCAGCTTGCGGGCCTCATCGCCCGGCAACGGGAAACCTGGCAGAGCCCCCCTGACGCCTCACACGACAAGGGCCCGTAACGGGCCCTTTTGCAAGCGAATGCGCCTTACCTGGCCATGGTCTGTGACTGGGCCTTGAAGCCCAGTCGCTCGTAGAGGGCCCTGGCCCGCTCGTTGAAAGCCATCACCTCCAGGCGCAACTGGCTTGCGCCCCGTGCCTTGCCCCACTGGTCCCCGTGGGCGATCAGCGCCCGGCCGATGCCCCGGGAGCGCTGCCCCTCATCCACCACCACGGTCGTGATGCGGCAGACGGGCAGCTTGCTGAGAAAGGGGACACTCTCGTTGAGGTCGATGCGGGCGGTGAGAAAGCCCGCCACCTCCCCCGCCACCACCGCCACGCAGAAAAGACGCGCCTCGTCGGCAATGGCGCCGAGCAAGAAGGCCCTGTCCTCCGGGGACGGGGGGCAGAACACCTCGGGCACCTGCTCGAAGTGGAGCTGACCTATCTGCCGGTTCAGGGCCAGAATGGCGTCGATATCCTGTTCAGTTGCCTTGCGAATGTCCACCTGATGCTCCTTGCAGTGAGGGTCGCCAGCGAGGAAAGAGGCTTGGCGGTCACCCTTTGGAACCCGCATCTTATCGGCTCGTCACGGCAATCAACAGCCCCCGGCAACGACAAGGCCCCATGACGGGGCCTTGTGGACAATCCTGATGGCAATGCGGGCTCAGCCCGGCGCCCCCAACTGGGCCACCTGGCGCTCTATGCTCCCCTTGAGGTTGTCATCCAGCTTCAAGGCGCGCGCCAGCTCGTCCAGATAACCGCGCTCCATGAAGTGATCCACCTCGATGGTGAGCAGGGAGGCGAGGTAGACCTCGGTCGCCAGCTCCATGTCGGTCACTTCTCGCGCCAGGACATGGGGGTCGAGGGGGCGGGAGAGCTCGGCGTCAATCCAGCGGGCCGCATCCCGCTCCCCCTGTTCGGTCAGGTACTCCTGGATCTTCTGGCGCTCGGCGGCATCGATGTGGCCGTCGGCCCGGGCCGCCGCCACCATGGCGCGCACCAGCAGATTGGCGCGGGCATCCAGGGCCTTGCCCTCCAGGGTGTCCAGGGGCTGGGTCGGCTGGGCCGGGGTGGACTGCTGGGTCTGCCAGTCCTGATAGAGTTTGTAGGCCAGCCCCCCGAGAGCCGCCGCGCCCCCCACCGCCGCCACCTTGGTGCCATATTTGCGCATCTTCTTGTTGCCAAGCAGCAGCGCCATGGCCCCGGCGGCCAATCCCCCCTGCGCCATGCCCTTCATCTGGGCCTTGCGCGTGTCACCACCGTCGTTGAGCCAGCCCTTGCCAGCTCCCATCAATTGCTCCAGCATCTGTTTCATGGGGCCTCCTCCCTCGCGTGATGAGTCATGCTGGGCCGCCTGCGCTGAACTCAAGGTGAATGACGGCGCAGACAAGAAGAGGCGCTGGTTGGATCAGTGCCAGCCCCGCCCACTGCTATTGTCCCCGGGGGACAGCCAAGGAGTCCCCCCTTGCCTCGACATAAGGAAGTACCATGAGCGCCCGTGAACTGACCCTGCAATTTCTCGCCGAACCCGCCGACGTCAACTTTGGCGGCAAAGTCCATGGCGGCATGGTGATGAAGTGGATTGACCAGGCCGGCTACGCCTGCGCCGCCGGCTGGTGTGGCGGCTATGCCGTCACCGTCTATGTGGGGGGCATCCGCTTCTTGCGCCCCATCCAGATAGGCCAACTGGTGGAGGTACACGCCAAGGTGATCCACACCGGTACCACCAGCATGCACCTGGCGGTGGATGTCTACAGCCGCCATCCCACCGACCCGGAGCGGCGCAAGACCACCCACTGCATCATCATCTTCGTGGCCATGGACGAGCAGGGCAAACCCACCCCGGTGCCCCAGTGGCAGCCGGTGAGCGAGAACGATCTGCAGTTGCAGCAGTACGCCAAAAAGCTGATGGCCCTGCGCGAGGAGCTGGACAAGGAGATGCGCCAGCACATGTGACCCGTCCCGCCCCGGGCAGCCGGGGCGTGTCTTCGCGCCGCCGGGCGCTATAATGGCGACCACCCTTGCCCTTGAGAACCCAAGATGTCCCTGGAAAATGCCCCCCCCGAGGTCCAGCTCGCGGTGGATCTGATCGAACTGCTGGAAACCAACCACATCGCCCCCGCGCTGGCCCTGGCGGCACTCGCCATCGTTCGCCGGGATTATGAGCGCAAGCTCGAGGAAGGTCGGGAGGCCTGAGCGCCCCCGCAGGAGGCACCATGTCAGCACCCATTCGCATCGAACAAGGCCGCGCCATGCTCCTCGGGGGGTTGCGCCGTCACCACCCCTTCGAGCAGGGGGACTTCGCCGGCCAGTGGCGCGACCTCAGCGCCCTGCTTCCCCTGCCGGGGCAGCTCGGGGAGCACGCCTATGGCGCCATCTGCGCCGCCACCGACACCCACTGCGAATACCTCTGCGGGGTGGAGGTCGCCGCCCTGGAGGTGCTGCCTCCCGGGCTTGGCCGCATGCGCATCGCCCCCCAGACCTACGCCATCTTCTTGCATCAGGGGCATGTCACGACCCTGCCGCACACCTGGCGCCAGGCCCTGGCATGGCTCGCGCAATCGGACTATCAATCTGCCCAGCAGCCGGATTTCGAGCGCTACGGCGCCCGCTTTGACGCCGCCACCGGCAGCGGCGAAGTGGAAATCTGGCTCGCCGTGGTACCAAAACAGGCCCTGGCCTGACCCCTGGCCGCCCGGGCTACCTCGGCCCCATCACCTCGTCACAGAGCGCGATCAGCGCCTCCCCCAGCCGGGCGAGGGGCTCGCTCGTGCCCGGCCCCTGGTGCAGAGCCAGCTCCACCGAGCGCACTGCAGGCCAATGGGCCAGCACCACCTGATCCGGTTGCAACAGGCGCGCCGGCAGCAGGCTGACCCCGATCCCCGCGCTCACCGCCCCTTGCAGGCTGGCGAGACTGCCGCTCACGTAGGCGATGCGCCAGGGGATCCCCTCGGCATCCAGGGCGTCGGTCATCTGGCGCCGGTAGAGCCCCTCGCTTGGAAACACCACCAGAGGCAGGGGGTCGCGCCCGGCGGCGGGCCACTCCCGGCTGTCAACCCAGGCCAGGGGCTCGCGCCAGCGGGCGATGGGCTCCCCCTGGCCGCGCCCCTGCTTGATGAGGGCCAGATCCAGCTCTCCCCCTTCGAAGGCCTGCCACAGGGCATGGCTGAGATCGCTTTGCACCTCCAGCCGCACCTGCGGGTGCGCGCGGGCGAAGGCGGCCAGCACCGGGGTCATGGCCCCCGCGGCAAAATCCTCCGGCACCCCGAGGCGCAGGGGGTGGCTCGCCTCGCTCACCCGCTCCCCCGCCCGGGCCAGCAGCCCCAGGATGCGGCGCGCCAGCCCGAGCAGGGTCTCCCCCTGGGCCGTGGTCACCACCTGGCGACCGGATCGGTCGAGCAGGGTGCAGCCCAGCTGCTGCTCCAGGCGGCGCATCTGCTGGCTCAGGGTGGACTGGGTGAGGTGGATACGCTCGGCGGCGCGGGTAAAGCTGCCGGTTTCGACGATGGCGACGAAGCTCTGCAGCAATTGGGGGTCCAGCAGGGGGCGCTCCATGGGCAATCTCCATTTATAAAACCACTGGAAGTCATTTTATCATTTAATTTCCAAATGATGCGGCGACCCTCTAGGCTGCTGTCCTCCCCCTTTTTTGCCAGGATATGACCATGCCACCCCCTTCCCAGTCCGGTGCCCGCCTCCTCAACTCCCTCACCGCCGCCTCGGCCCCCAGCCATCAGGAGTGGCTGGAGCAGGCCCTGCACCTGGCCCTGACCCATCGCCAGCAAGGGGGGCGCCCCTTCGCCGCCCTGCTGGTGAGGGAGAACCGGCTGGTGGCGAGCGCCGTCAACCGCATGCTGGAGGCGGGGGACCCCACCCGTCACGCGGAGCTGGAAGCGCTGCGGGAAGGGAGTCGCCAGGGGCCGCTGGCCGGGGCCATCGTCTATGCCAGCGGGCACCCCTGCCCCATGTGCCTGTCGGCCCTGGTGATGAACGGCATCCAGGCGGTCTACTACGCCTTTGACAACGACGATGCCGCCCCCTTCGGCTATGACAGCCGCGCGGCCTACGCTGCCCTGCGACTGCCCCTGTGCCCGCCGCCCCTGCCCCTCATCAAGCTGGCGAGCCCCATCGCGGCCGAAACCCTCTACGGTCCCCTGCCCCATGCATAAGCGCCGCCTCCCCCCGGGCAGCGGCGCCTTGCTGGTGCTGGTGATCCTCATCGCCCTCAACCTGCGCCCCTTCCTCACCGCCATCGGCCCCCTGGCCCCTCGCATCGACGCGAGGCTGGCCCTCGGGGTAGATACCCTGGCCTGGGTCACCCTGCTGCCCCTCTGGCTTATCGGGGTCGGCGTGCTGCTCACCCCGGCGCTCCTGGGTCGCACGGGCCCGCGCCCCCTGCTCGGGACGGCCCTGCTGTTGCTCGCCCTTGGCAGCGCCCTGCGCGTCGATCTGGCGAGCGGCGCCCTGCTCATCGCCAGCGCCGCCCTGTGCGGGCTGGGCTCGGCCCTAGTGCAGGGGGTACTGCCCGGCCTCATCAAGGAGGGGTTCGCCCAAAAGGTGCCCCTGGTGATGGGGATCTTCTCCGCCTGCATGATGGGGGGCGGGGCGCTCGGGGCCGTGCTCACCCCGCGCCTTGCCGAGTATCTGGACTGGTCTCGGGCGCTGGCGCTCTGGGGCCTGCCGGTGCTGCTGGCCCTCGGCTGGCTGGCCTGGCGGGTGCCCCTGCCTGCCCCGGCCAGCACGCCCGCCCCCACCGGGGAGCAGCGGCTGCTCCCCCTGCCCCGCACCTGGCTGCTCATCGCCTGCTTTGGCATCATCAACAGCGGCTACGGCATCGTCGTAGCCTGGCTGGCCCCGGCCTACATGGCGGCGGGCTGGAGCGCCCAGCAAGGGGGCGAGCTGGTGGCCTGGCTCGCCCTGGCCCAGACCGCGAGCGGCCTTGGCCTGCCCCTGCTGGCAGCCGGTCGGCTGGACCGCCGCCCCTGGATGGCGCTGGCCATCGCCATGCAGCTGGCGGGCTTTGGCGGCCTCTGGCTCGCTCCTCAGACCGCCCCCCTGCTCTGGTGTTTGCTGTGCGGCGCCGGGCTTGGGGGGAGCTTCTCCCTCATCATGGTGATTGCGCTGGATCACCTGCCCGACCCGCGCCGGGCGGGCGCCCTCTGCGCCCTGATGCAGGGCGTCGGCTTCATGGTGGCGGCTACCGGCCCCTGGGTGGCGGCCCGCCTGCACCATGCAAGCGGTGACTTCGCCGCCGCCTGGCAGTGGCAGCTCGGCGCCCTGGTCCTGATGAGCCTGCTGGTGGTGCGTCTCAACCCGCGCCACTACCCAAGGGCCATGGGCCTGCCCCCGGAGCAGGCCATGGCTGTGCAGACGGCAGGCCTCAAACCTGCCTGATCCGGCGAGCACCGGCCTTGGGGGCCAGAAAGCACAACACCGGCCAAGGCCGGTGTTGTGCATCAGGGTGCGGGAAGGCCTGGCGCTCAGCGCCCCTTCTTCTGGCGCCCGCCCTGCCCTGGCCGCGGTTTGCCCGGGGCGGGTTTGCCCCCCTTGCCGGGCGCGCTTTTACCTGCTGCCCCTTTGCTGGCAGCCCCTTTGCCCGCCCCGCCCTTGCCTGCGGGGCTCTTCTTCTCGAAGGCCTCGGGACCCGGCACATTGGGCCGCCCGCCAATCTCGTGATCGTCGCTGCGCCGCGGCTTCTTGCCCTGGGCCGGGGTGCCGGCCGCAGCCGCCTTGGGCTTGGCAACCTGAGCCCCCTTGGCCGGTTTCGCCTCGGAGGAGGAGTCCTCAATGAGCTTGAACAGCTCGATCAGCTCGTCGTCGGTGAGGTCGCGCCACTCCCCCACCGGCAGCCCCTTGAGGCTGACGTTCATGATGCGGATGCGCTCGAGCTTGGTCACCTCGAAGCCGAAGTGCTCGCACATGCGGCGGATCTGGCGGTTGAGCCCCTGCACCAGGGTGATGCGAAACACGAAGGGCGCCTCTCGTTTCACCTTGCACTTCTTGGTGACGGTGCCGAGGATGGGCACCCCGGCCGCCATGCCCCGGACGAACTCGTCGGTCACCGGCTTGTCCACGGTCACCAGGTACTCTTTCTCGTGATCGTTGCCCGCCCGCAGGATCTTGTTCACCAGATCCCCGTGGTTGGTGAGGAAGATGAGCCCCTGGGAGTCCTTGTCGAGGCGACCGATGGGGAAGATGCGGGTGCTGTGGTTGACGAAGTCGACGATGTTGTCCTTCTCCCCCGCCTCCGTGGTGCTGACGATGCCCACCGGCTTGTTGAGGGCGATGAAGACCAGGCTGTCGGCTTCGCGCGGCTCGATCACCTGACCGTTGACCTTGACCAGATCCCCGGCAAACACCTGATCTCCCACCCCGGCCCGCTTGCCGTTGATGAAGACGTTGCCCTGCTCGATGAAACGATCGGCCTCACGACGGGAGCAGATGCCGCTCTCGCTGATGTATTTGTTCAGGCGCATGGATTCATCGGCCAGCATGGGTCACCTCCCGGGTCGGATGGGCCTTGAGAATGGCTGGCTGGATCAGCCGCGCTGTGGTCGGGTTCGTCTGCATACAACTCCATGAAATAAGGGCCTGCGCCCTGCATGTTCGGCAAAAAACGCCGCTACAGTAGCACATTGCACGCGCACGCGCCCGGCCCCGTCGCCCCCTGCCCGCTGGCTCACAGGGGGTGCTGCCCCTGATGCAGCAGCAGGCCCCCCATTATCCAGCGTGCGGTGACGCCGCGGCCCTGATTGGGCTGCACCGCGCACTCCCCGCCTCTTTTCACTTCATGGTGCTCACTTCATGGGCCGGGCCCCCGCCGCCGAAGATAGGGTGCGGCCTTCGGCAGATAGCCAGATGATCTAACGCTTGATATTTATCCAGAAAAAATGCATAAAAAGATTTTGGTCATCGCGAATTATCTGCTCTGACCCGCCGACGACGGGAAATGACACCCCCATCGGGGCGCAACAACGGGCCCCTTGAGCCCCGCGAACCCTGAAGACGGGCATGGTCCCCTCTCTGGCAGGACGCCACTTTCATCATTCACGACAGGAGTTAAAGATGAGTCATTCCCTCTCCCAGGAGGCCTTCCTGGCCCAGGTCGCCAGCCGCAACCCTCACCAGCCCGAGTTCATCCAGGCCGTGAGCGAGGTGATCGCCTCCATCTGGCCCTATGTGGAGCGCCACCCCCGCTACCTGCAACACGGCCTGCTGGAGCGATTGGTGGAACCCGAGCGCCTGGTGCAGTTTCGGGTGAGCTGGGTGGATGACCAGGGCCAGGTGCAGGTGAATCGCGGCTACCGGGTGCAGCACAGCTCCGCCATCGGCCCCTTCAAGGGCGGCATGCGCTTCCACCCCTCGGTGGATCTCTCGGTGCTGAAATTCCTCGCCTTCGAGCAGACCTTCAAGAACGCCCTCACCACCCTGCCCATGGGGGGCGGCAAGGGGGGCAGCGACTTCGATCCCAAGGGCAAGAGCGAAGGAGAAGTGATGCGCTTCTGCCAGGCCCTCATGCTGGAGCTCTATCGCCACCTGGGGGCCAACACCGACGTGCCGGCGGGCGACATCGGGGTGGGCGGGCGCGAGGTGAGCTACATGGCGGGCATGATGAAGAAGCTCACCAACAGCGCCGAGTGCGTCTTCACCGGCAAGGGACTCTCCTTTGGCGGCAGCCTCATTCGTCCGGAAGCCACCGGCTACGGCCTGCTCTACTTTGTCGACGCCATGCTGGCCCATCGCGGCCAGTCCCTCGATGGCCTGCGGGTCTCGGTGTCGGGCTCGGGCAACGTGGCCCAATACGCCATCGAGAAGGCGATGGCCCTCGGCGCCCGCGTCATCACCGCCTCCGACTCCGGCGGCACCGTCTATGATCCGGACGGCTTCACCCCCGAGAAGCTGGCCCGTCTGATGGCGCTTAAAAACGAGCAGCGCAAGCGGGTGGCGGATTACGCCCACGAGCTCGGGCTCGAGTTCTTCAGCGGCCGCACCCCCTGGCACCTGGCGACCGACGTCGCCCTCCCCTGCGCCACCCAGAACGAGCTAGATGCCGAAGATGCGGCGCAGCTTATTGCCAACGGCGTGCAGCTGGTGGCCGAGGGGGCCAACATGCCCTCCAGCGCCGCCGCCATCCGCCTCTTCCACGAAGCAAAGGTGCTGTTCGCCCCGGGCAAGGCGGCCAACGCCGGCGGGGTTGCCACCTCGGGCCTCGAGATGAGCCAGAATGCCCAGCGCCTCTCCTGGACCCGGGAGGAGGTGGACGCCCGCCTCAAGGGGATCATGACCAGTATCCATGCCACCTGTGTCCGTTACGGTCAGGATGATGACCATGTGAACTACGAAAGCGGCGCCAATATTGCCGGCTTCGTCAAGGTCGCCGACGCCATGCTGGCGCAAGGGGTCTGCTGAGCGCCCTGGCCCGGGGCTTCACCCTCAACACAACGGCAGCCCTTGGGCTGCCGTTGTGTTTTGTGCCTGGCGCGACTTCACACTCTCTTCACCCAGGCATGAAAGTCTCCCATCCGCTCCATCTCGCTGACGAGGATGACAAGATGACGATGAAAACAGGTGCCCTGCTGATCCTGGCCGGGCTCGGCTGCTTTGTGGCCTTCAACCTGCTGGGCTCCACCCTCGATGCCCAGGGCTTCCTGCACGAGCCCTTTGCCCTGCTGCCCCTGGGCTATCTGCTGCTCTTCACCGGCATGGTGCTCACCGTGATCCCTCTGCTGCGCAAGGGGCGCACCAGGGCGCAATGACACAAACCGCAAGGTGCCAGGAGCTCAGCAATAACGGCTGATCTCGATGAGGTTCCGATCCGGGTCCAGACAATAGACAGATTCGATGGGGCCACAGGCACCGCTTTTCATCACAGGCCCCTCCACGATTTCGACCCCCTGGCTCGCCAGCTGGGCCATCACCTGATCCAGGGGCCAGCGGGTGATGAGGCAGAGATCCCCCGACCCCACCTGCGCCCGGTTGCGCGCCTCCTCCCCCAGCAACTGCAAATTGATCTTCTGGTTGCCAAAACGCAGCGCCCGGCGGCCTGCCCCGAAGGTGATGGGCTCCATCTTGAAGGCGCCGCTGTAAAACGCCACCGCCCGCTCAATGTCGCTGACCGTCAATACCAGATGGTCGATATGGCTGATCATGCTTCCTCCCTGTGGTGGTGATTGCCGCACTATCATACCCAGTCCCCTTGGCAGAGACTGTGCCTTGGCGCACACCCATTATCCCTAAGCATTTCTTTTATCAGGGGAATACGCCTTATCGCACGGCGGCACAGGCCTTGTCACTCTGAGGCGAACCAAACATCCAGCAATCAGTTCTTCGCTTGCAGCATCTTGTAAAAGCACCATTAATAGAAATCAGTTTGTCGTTTAGCAGCGTTGAACCGTCACCCCTTCCAAACTTCCGTTCTCAATAATCTCCAGCAACGCCAGACTTTGTTTCTCGGTTGGACACTTGGAGGGAATCTGCATGGCCACTTTAAGTACACTGTCCTGCTTTGGAGTGAGGAGGCCTTTCTCATTCAGCAACTGATGGATACGTTTCCATTCAACCGCAGGTACTGCGAGCACTTTTTTCTGAGCTTCAATGCCGTTATCTATTCTCTGAGTCTGCTTGGCAGAGCGCATGTTGACTGACTGCTCATCAAATGAAAGCAGCCGTTCGTAAAAATCGGATGAAAGAAGGTTGATCAGAGTTTCGGTGCGGTCCTGTATTCTTGCCCAGCATGCATCCTTTTTACACCACTCAGATATGTTGGAAATACCCGGGGGGGGATTGATGATATCGTCATTTACAGCTTTCGATACTATGGTTATTGTATTTTCCAGTACTTGTGGGACTTTCTGCATATTCCAGACATCCAGAAAATCTATATTTACCTTTCGAGTCTTCGTTATATGACTTATTAGCGCCAATGTGTAGGCCACGATATTTGCACGATATCCACCGTTGTACCAAGTCTGTGCAGAAACGATACGTTCAGTGGCTCGAAATATCAAAGCTCGAGCGATGGCCCTTTTGAAGTAAAATTCATTGAACTCGTCGGGTGACTTCTCCCATTCACAACCTATTCGAACGGCATAGCGTGCAAAATTCTTCTGGGAACCAAGATTTACCCACTTGGGATGGTCATCCCAGACATTCTCGAATTTCGCCAGATCGGTTTTAGTGAACATTTGCTGCTTAGGATGCTCCCCCTTGAATCGGCGTTGCTCAACAGTTGTGAGTTTCGACTGTGCATCGGCATACTGACCGCGTGCTCGTTCATAAAACCAACGTGTTTCACGCTGCATCCCTTGCTGTGCAGGAGCCCATATCCGACGTGAAAACTCTTCCATCCGAATATGAAAAGGATGATTAGAAAAGAAATCTGCCGCATTCACCTTATTCTGTGTGTTTGCATACTCAGATATTTTTGGTACGACTACCTCGCTTTGAAGGCTATTTATGACTGACAGCTTCATCTGAACAAATATCTGGGACAAATCAGCCTTGTCACGCTTGCGAGTATGAAACAGAGATGCCGTAGTTTGGCCACCATTGACAATCTGAAGGTCAACAACTCTTGTAATAACAGGACCAGAAGCTGTCATTGCAGTCTCAACTTCTTGTGCTGTTGCAGTTATCCCATTGTTGTAGGCAAAGAACATGTTGGGTTCATTCAATATCGTGGACCTGATCCCCTTATTAACGTTGCCACGAGCCTGCAGGAACGTACGCACGTTCTGTTCAAGCAAACGAGCGCCAAATTTCTCGTACAAAGTTGCCAGCACATCTGCTGGCATGACCATGAGATGGGATTGATAAGTATCGGTTCCCAAATGTGCCGGAAGGCTGGGAATGCCGTTGCCAAACATCTGCGTGAAATCGAGATCAAGTGCTTCTTTGTGGTTCCGAGAGCTTCTCTGACGATGCAGACGCGATATGTCCCAAATGTGATGTACCGTTGCTATATCTGCTACAACAGTATCGGATAGAGTCTGAATTTTCTCGCTGAGTATCCGTTCTGAAAAAAGAATCAAATTGATTTGCCGAAGAGTGTCTTTTCGGTCCTCAATTTGTCTGGCGAGGCCATACGCCGGAGATGTTACTTCCAGCTCACCAGCCAAATACCTTGTGGCACTGGCCTCGAAGAAGTTGGAAACTCGTTTGAATGTCGCAACAACATCCGCTTTGTTGAGCGTTGCCAGTTCATTCCTTGAGTCAAAATCTGCAATAAAAAGATCCAGAACACCTTCATCATTGAACCAGAAGCCGTCCACACGCATGCCACGTTGTGCCCGGTAATGACAAAGCTCGAAACCTTCGGTAAAACCGGTATCAACCAGCTCAGCCGCAACAGTTTCCATGAATTCATCGAGCAGAAACCTGCCATTTACTTCCGCTCCAGCTAGCATTTCCTGTCGGAAATCATGGAAAAAAACTTCAGTGGTTATATCCATTTAGTACCCGTGAAAAATATCTTTTTGAACACATAAAAATGGCTCAATGCTTTCTAACATAAGGTCGTATGTCACTTTGGTGACTCCCTGAGGCAATTTTGACCTTATCAGCCTTGGAAAGTCGGCTGTAATACGATACCCCTGAACACCACTAACAACAAAACAGGGAGTGTCGTATTGAGCAAGCGGTACAAAACCTACATTTGCCAGCTTATCCATGAACAGCTCGAGAGCCTCAGGCTCTACCAACTCACCTTTTATAAGCGTGACAATGTCATTTAACGACAAGGCGTGCTCTGAACTAGGCATATCTATAATACGTTGAATCAGCAAAAACAATTCATCGGATAGTGATTCCAGTTGATCCTCAGATGATATACAAACGGAGTTTCTTTCACGACAGGAAAGTGATTTTACTTCTATGGCGCGGTTGCCAAACATGAAATCCTGGTGAGAATCATTAGGCCCACACCAAGCATCAACTGCCACAGTCTGTGGAAGAGTTTCATTATAAAGTGTCCGAAGAACATGAAGTTCTCCAAAAAGACCACGAACCTCCTCTGGCGAAAGTAGTCGAGCATTATTTCCGGCCAAGAATACCTTCCAGCGTTTTAAATGGGCAAGTGTCACTGAAAGGGCTACTGCTGGATCAGTAACAATTTTTAGACTGGAAATCAGAGTTTCACAAAGACCAAAAAAGAGGTCACTATCTATATGACGAGCCAGCGTGAGTATGAGACGCTGTCGATCGGCTGAGCCAGAATTACGAAGATCAATATCAATACCGTGCAATGAAACATTATCTCGGCGGAACTGTGCTATATGTTCACCGTTCAATTCAATAATTAACAGGCATTGCGCATTAGGATCTCGCCCCCAGTAAATAGGGACACCAACTATTTCAGAGACACGTAGAACGCTGAGATCTACCTTCGGAGTTGGAATGACGTCCCATGGAAGAATATTACTCATCGTCATAATCCTCGTCGGTGTCTGGTGTGTCGTCGAGGGATCCGTACATTTGCTCCATCCAAACCTTATTGGCGATGACTTCAATCTCAACACCGTACAAGCCATCAGGATAACTTAGCCCCCATGCGGGAACCCGATAACCCACTAATTCAGAATTATCAGTCGGCTCCAAAACGTGAACCATTAACAGAGGTTTATTGCGCACTACTCGATAATGAATATCTGAAGGCATCTTCGATTTAGTTTTAGCATCTTCTATTGCCAACTTTTCCGCAGCCATGATCTGTTCTGGCTTAAGACCGATTTTTTCGTCACCCCGGCTGGCAACACGGTATCCAGAAATACGCCACTTGTCTGAAGTTGCATCTTCAGCAGTGCGCTCCTGTGCCCCAAGGCGAAATCTTTCATAATCGACCGGCCCCTTGGAAATCAAAAGAACATCGCCTTTTGGATACTGCGCAGAAATGGCTCGAAGATATTCAACTGCAGATATTTTCTTCTGACTTGCATCTTTATGTGACTTGAACCGAAGTAGAAACTCATCAATTATCTCAACATCGACATTAGGGATAAACAAGCCCTTTTGCTTCGTGTCTTCAATCACTCCGCCAAAACCATCCCGCCAGTATTCTTCGATCAAAGATTCATTTGCAGCATTGATATCTGGGTTGAGGGGAAGGTCGTAGCTTTCAACGAGGAGACCGGTGAAATTCTGATTCAGAACGACTTTTTCACCGTTGCGCATCTTGTTTGCAGCAGTGACTAGCAAACTATCTGGATGGGATTTGACATAGAGCCCAAAATCTCTAGGGCTCATATCGGCTTGGCGCATTCGGGTAATCTGCTGGCGAAGCTCATCCGAAGCGAGCGCTATATGCTTATACCAGTTGATAGAATCATTGGACAACCAAACACGGCAGACATCCTCATAACCCGGCCGATAACCGAACCAACGCCCCATTTGCATCAGGGTGTCATACATCTTTGTATTGCGGTACATGTAGCTGATCGTCAATCCCTCGATAGTAAGACCACGTGACAGACTAAGACCACCGATAGCAATCGCGGTCAGGCCAATACCGTCCTTTTCATACTTTGCAAAATCCAGAACTTCATCGCTTTTACTGTTGACCACATAGGTCCGCAAATGCTCGAAAACACACCAGAGTTCAGCTTTCACTTCGGCCCAGGAATAATGCTTTCCACCCTGCTCATTCTCTGCGAACTCAGCATCGAACTCCGCCCGCAGCCTCGCCATATGCTCATTCTTCGCTGATGTAGATTCCGGCATCATGTAATTAGCCTTCACGGCTTCGCGTATCCGCTCTAGGCGAATTCCTATGAAACTTTTAACTTCTTTTTGCACGGATACAAAACGCGATACATTTATCAACATCGAGCAATGCTTGCTTTTCTGACCACGAAGGTTACGTATAGCTCTTGCGATAATAAATTGATCGAGTGCTCGGTAGAGACTGGGCGGCAGCTCTACTGCTGGAAAACCGTTCTTGTGCGATAGAGGAAGATAATTTTCACAGTCCGTAATATTTTTGAGGATAGTATCGCTACTTTCATTCTTAAGAAAGACCTTATCAGGTCCAAAATAATTGGTTGGTGCATTCAATGAGTAAATGAAGTCTTTAGGAAATAGTTCTTCGTAGGCATCCTTATCTAAGGCCTCTGGATCGATGAATATGTTTGCAAACGGTGTGGCAGTATATCCGACATAGCAATTTTTAGTGAAGAGACGTAGTATCTTCCTTATCCAAGAATTGGTTGCTGTCGGATTAATATCTGGCTTGTTTGTGTTGATCGAGGCGTTGTCAGCCTCATCATCAATCACCAGCATGGGAACATCAGCAATTCGGTCCCTTCCTTTTGCATTCAGTTCACGAAGCCAGACGTGTAGAGCTTCTAGAGTTTTCACATTCTTCTTGATGACGATAATGACCGGCTTTTTGAAATCGTTAAGCTGAGCACCACTTCTATCGGCCATCTGCTTATTGAAATCTGAGATAATATTGGTGAGTGTCACAGGGTTAGGATAGCTTCTATCTAGTCCAACTCCGACACTTACACGATCTGCAGGATCGCTGGAACGTCCGACAAACCCTTCATCAACACGCTGTTGAGTTTGCTTACGAAGATTATTATGAATACCAGCAATGACGATAATAAATTTATACCCGGCGTCTGCAGCCTTTGCAATAACCCCCATGTAATTAGCAGTTTTTCCGGACTGCACATGCCCAATAACAAGTCCACGACGGCTCCAAGCATCCTTACTAGTTGGGTCCTGGAGCAATCCAAGAATTTTTGAGCCATCATCATTTAGGAGAGTATTTACTACTGTTGGTTTCCAACCTTGGCTTCGGAGATATCCACCATAAGCGTCCGCATATGTACTGCTGATTTCTCGTTTATGAATCCAATCCTCATCATGAGGTGCATTAACATCAACAAGAGATACACCTGCACTCATCCGTGAGGGTATTGTAGCCTCAGCTTCGGTAATTATATTATGGAGAGGGCCGAAATATCCAATAAGAGGGGCTAGCCCTACAGCCTTTTCGGCAATATCATCATATAATGGGAGATCTTCTTGATCATCAAAGGCACCAACCAATGCTGCCAGTAAAATTTTTTCCTTATCAGTCTGTAGAGTCATAAGAATTCCTTATCTATATATTTCTCAACGAGGATACTATGTTCATCGAATATTTTGATTGACCTAACAACATCCCTAAATATATTTACGTTACCTGCACCATCTCCCCAGAGAGCTCTTTTTAGATCATGGAGGCGATCCTGTACATATTGTGTTGAAAACGTCTGTTTTATGTCTCGAGGATTGGTCGAATAGTCTGAATACAACATTTCAACAGGTAAAGAAGTAGAGATTGCTGCAAGAAGAAGATCGAGATGACGAATACCCTCCCCATCGAGCAGCTCTTTAAGTTTATGTACAAGAGGATGTAAGGTATTCAAAGAATATCTGATTCCATTTTGATCTGCATATCTCTCCCACAATGGAGCGTTGATATGTTGGAATAGCTTTTGTCCACGCCCTCTGTGAACGGTCACACTGCTTGCAGTAACTTTAGTGAGGATCTGACGCAGACGTTCACGAACTGCATGTGGAGGACGGGCACGCGACTTCTTGATATCTATAGTCCAGTCTTCATCAAGGCTGTTTGGGAAGTCGATTTGCACCCGCGCCAGTTTCGTGGCTTCTCCTTTTGGTACGATACGGAACCAATCTCCCCATGCCATCAGGCGTCCATTTCGATAGACATAACAACCCTGGTTGGAGATAAAATCGCTGCGATCCTGGTAGTAATCATATTCGGAAGCTGACAAGCGACTATGATGCGGCAAAATGAAAGGCTGCAGGCGGACTTGAGCAGTGCCAATGTGGACAACCTCCTCAGGAAGAATCTGAGTGGCAGGATTTTTTCTGCAAAAAGGATCAAATGCAGTAATCGGATGACCATTTATGCAGAGTGAAAGCTTGGAGTAACCTTTGAGCTCTCCAGAAGGAAACGATGGAAAACCAAGGAAAGATGCCTACCTACAACATCAAGTTTTTCGTTGACGATTTCATCCCGATTAACTCCGGCTGCATCTTCCATCAATCGATCCAGATTACGCCAGATGACAGCGGTACCATTGTCGCCAAGTAACTCAACATGGGGCAATGCTTCAATATCAACAGGCTCCAGAATTGATAGAAGCCAGTCGTCCGATGCATCAATACGGTCCAGATTCCATTCCGCACCACATATGAGCCCTTGCTTGATACTAACTACGGTTAGAGAGCGACATTGTGAAAAAGAAGCTGTTTTCAAACCCAAGCCAAAGCGGCCAAGATCATGTGATAATCGTCGCCTACCGGGACTATCCGTTCCATGACGCATCGCTATCAATAGCTCCTCTTCTGTCATCCCTCTGCCATCATCGAAAATGACCAGAGTCGGAGATATCGAAGCTACATCACAAATAATTTCGATCTTGCTGGCGCCAGCAGAAATGCTGTTGTCTATCAAATCTGCAATAGCTGTTTCGAGCGAATAACCAATATCTCTCATAGAAGCAGAGAGACAAGCTGCGCTTGGTGGGTGTCTTCTTTCACTTGCCATTAGATAGCCTGCGCTCCCCTATCCCATGCATCATTTGACCTTAAAATTCAGCCCAATTGATCATCATCTTTAATTTTGAGTATTTTAAATACTATTTCTGCTATTTTACGTGCCAGCAATGGTGGAACTGCATTACCTACTTGATGATACTGCTGTGTTCTTCCTCCATGGAAGAAATAATTGTCGGGAAATGTCTGTAAACGTGCGGCTTCTCTCACTGTCAAACTGCGGCATTGTGTCGCATCGTAGTGGATGAAGTAATGGCCATCCTTGGATATATGGCTGGTAATCGTCGTAGACGGTGCATCAGCCAGCTGCACCCTGAACCGATCCGAAAACTGGCCTGATTCCCAGTTTTTGTGATCCGGAGCAAGCCCTGGCAAGCAGAAATCGGTGTGACCCTTTGGTGAGTACCCATACTCTTCTGCAAAACATGCGGCAAAACCATAACGTGCCAGATCGTCGATTCGATGTCCTCTGGTATCATTATTCAACCAGACATGCAGCTCTGGATCCGAATACCAACCATCCAGTTCGCTGACTCCGGTGGCACCTTCCGTGCAACTCCTGACCCAACGCAGCCCACCGGTTTCTTTTGCATTCAAATGCTCCGCAGCAGTAGATAATCTGGCTGCAAGGGGTTTTATTTGTTCCGGACCATTTTGGGCTGACATTCTAAGAGACATCAACTGGTCCCTTACGGAAGACTCCCAATTTTCGTATGAATCGCTCTGCTTGCTGAGCTTGCTTCGCAATGCAGGCATACTCCCTATGATCTGTTTGACAGTCACGGTATCTGACTTTGACAACTTTGGTAGTTCTGGACGCTCAGCACGAACACGATCACTGTGAATGCCCAGAAGAATCACACGGTGACGGGCCTGCGGAATTCCATACTCTTCGGCCTGAATAATGAACTTCTTGGCATCGAGCAATTTGGGATCATCGCCATCCTGGAATATTTCGTCATTGACCAAGGAGACTATTTTGTATCTAAGGCCATCATCAGGCATATTCAAAGCCACATTGGGGCTGGCCAAGTCACGCAAGATCTGATGAAAAATAAAGTCTCCATTTATCTTTGAAGACAAGATTCCCTTTACATTTTCCATGACAAAAATATCTGGGCGATTCTTCTGGATAATCCGCAGATACTCTTTATAGAGAAAATGACGATGATCTTCCTCCGGCTTGTAATCAGATTTCCCTTTGTTTCTTGAACGTCCTGCAATGGAATAGGCCTGACAGGGAGGACCACCAATCAGAATCCAAGGCTGGCTTTTACTCTTGTTTTCAAAAGCCTTGGCTATCGCTTGATCAAGCCTTTTGTTGCCTTCTTCGCTGCCGATCTCCAGACACAGCGCCTCTTTTTCCGCTTTTTTCCAGAGATCGATGGTGTTTTCCGTGAACGGATTCTCTGCATCACCATTGCAGAACTGGTAATAGTCCTGAATGAACTCGGGTCTGTGGCTCTTGAGCAACCGGTAGAATGCACGAAGTTTCAAAGTCTGGTGGGCGACAGGATCCCTCTCTGCAGAAACCTGGATCTCGAATGCCTTGCCATCATTGAGAGAGGAAAAGCCCTCACCCAGCCCGCCAGGACCGGCAAACAGGTCGACGACGGGGATGGGTGGTGAAAAAATGGTCATGTCGAATTACTGTGTTTTTGATCAGGCCGTAAAGATACCAGGAAGCATGACTTCGAGGAAGCGAAAGCATGGATGTTGTTGATGCATCAACCCGTTCTGTGATGATGTCAGGCATCAGGGGCAAGAATACCCGCCCCGAAGTTCTGCTACGCAAATACCTCCACGCCCGGGGTTTTCGTTTCAGATTGCACGTGAAGGGTCTTCCCGGCACGCCAGACATCGTTCTGCCACGCTATCGACTCTGCATTTTCGTTCATGGCTGCTTCTGGCATCGTCACCTCAATTGTTCATATGCCGCCACTCCAAAGAGCAACACCGTATTCTGGCTGCAGAAGTTTACGGCCAACACGATCCGCGATGAAAAAGTGGAATACATGCTGAGCCAGGCAGGTTGGAGAGTGTTCCAGATATGGGAATGCGGCCTGAAAGGAAAGGATGATGCCAGTCTGGAGTGGCTGCCGCCCATCATCAGGGGGACGACAACATCACTGAGCTGGCCTGACTATCCAAACGAAAGGGTTGTCTGACAGGATGCATCAAGCCCCTTATCAGCTTCTCGAAAATCTCCTTGCGCTCAAAAGCGGCCCCCACGGCGGGCCGCCTTCGTGTGGTCAGCAGGCAATCCGCTCTATGCGACCACCACTGAGTTTGAAGAAGGCATCCTGCGGCAGCTCCTGCAGCCAGGTGGTGGTGTAGTCCAGATCCACATAGGCGCCGCGCAGCATGGCGCCAAAGAGACCGTGAGAAACCACGATGGCCTGCTCGGCAATGTGCTCGTCCTCAAGCCATTGCCGGGCCCGGCGCTGAATGCCTTCAAAACTCTCGCCATGGGGGGCCCGCAGATACCAGTCCGGCTCCTCCAGATCCAGCTCGGGGTGGGCCGCCAGCAGCTCGGGCACCCGGCGACTCTCCCACTCCCCCATCCCCAGCTCCACCAGCCGCTCGTCCCAGATGATGCGCTCCTGGTCCAAGCCAAGCTGCTGACACACCCGCTCCGCCGTCTGCCGTGCCCGGCCGAGGGGGCTGGCGTAGATCGTCCAGTCGGTGGGCTCGGTCAGGAGCTTGGCCAGACGGGCCCCCATGGCGAGGGCCTGGGCTTCGCCCCTGGGGGTCAGCTCGGAGTTGCAACGCCCCTGCAACCGCAATTCGGCGTTGTAACGGGTCTGGCCGTGGCGCAGCAGGTAGAGGGTACGAGACATGGGTTCTCCAGCAGGTTCAACGAGATAACGAAAACGGGAGGGCATGATAACAGAAGAGCCCGACATGATCTCAAACGGGGCCTGACACCATGGGTTGCACCCTGGTCTCCCCCATGGTCATAGTGAACGCGTCAGTGTGGCAAGAGTCCCAGATAAACCTTCGTGCGCAAGCACCACCAGCCCCTCTGGCACTGTCACTTTCCGGGATTGGATATGCAGAGACTCTCAACGGATCTGTCCCCCAGATTTTCTATACCCCTGAATTTAAAGCGGGAAAATTTGAAACCCCTCTTTTTACAGGGAGCGGAAAGGGCTAGCTCGAAAGGGATGATTTCAGCATTTTTACTCTGATCCTGGGGCCATTTCGGTACGTATCTCTGGCTCATCCCGGGGGGGGCTGGTGTACAATCCCCACCCCGATTTCCCCCGCGCCCCGGCCAAGGCTCAGGCCGTTGTCCATCCCAGAGTAGATGAACGTGATCGCGACCCACCCCATGCTCGACAGTTATTACAGCCAGGATCTGGTGTTCTTCTCCATCCTGGTGGCGGTGCTCGCCTCCTACACGGCGCTGACCATGACCAGTCGGGTGAGCCAGAGCCGGGGACGGGCCGCCGTGCTCTGGCTCGCGGGGGGAGCCTTCGCCATGGGGCTCGGCATCTGGTCCATGCATTTTATCGGCATGCTCGCCTTCAATCTGCCCATCGCGCTGGGATACGATCTGACTCTCACCGGTCTCTCCCTGGTGGCAGCCATCGTCTCCTCGGCCTTTGCGCTCTGGCTGGTGAGTCGTCCCCAGCTCCCCTGGCACCAGATCCTGTTCGGGGCCGTGCTGATGGGGGCCGGCATCGCCACCATGCACTACATCGGCATGGCGGCCATGAAGATAACGCCTGGCATCCACTACCTGCCTGGGCTCTTCATCCTCTCCATCCTCATCGCGGTATTCGCCTCGGGTGCCGCGCTCTGGATAGCGTTTCGCCTGCGCAACAGCTCGCCCCGCGCCTTCTTCAGCAAGGCCCTCGCCTCCCTGGTGATGGGGGCGGCCATCATCGGCATGCACTACACCGGCATGGCGGCGGCCCAGTTCCCCGCAGAGAGCCTGTGCGGGGCCCTCTACACCGGTCTCAATACCCAGTGGCTGGCAACCGTGGTCATCATAGTGACCCTGGCGGTGTTCGCCATCGCCTTCGTGCTCTCCATGCTGGATGCCCACGCCGCCAGGCTCTCCACCTCCCTGCATCAGGCCCACGACGAGCTGCTCAAGCTGGCGCTCCATGACAGCCTGACCCGGCTGCCGAACCGGCTGCTGTTTGCCGACCGGCTGGAGCAGCGCATCCAGGAGTGCCAGCACAGCCAGCGCTGCTTCTCCCTGCTGTTTCTCGATCTCGACGGCTTCAAGATCATCAACGATGCCCACGGCCACCACACCGGGGATCTGCTGCTGGCCGAGGTGGCCCAGCGCATCACCGGCCTGCTCGGTGCCAGCGACACCGCCTCGCGCTTTGGCGGGGACGAGTTCGTGCTGGCCCTGGCGCCGGGGGATGTGAGCCAGACCACGGCCTTTGCCGAGCGGCTGCTGGCCACCCTGGCCCAGCCCTATGAGTGGGAGCACCACAGCCTGCACATCACCGCCAGCATCGGCATTGCCGTCTATCCCCAGGATGGCACCAGCCTGCACGAGCTGACCCTCAACGCCGATGCCGCCATGTATTACGCCAAGGAGCAGGGACGCAACGACTACTACTACTTCGACAGCGCCATGAACGCCAACGCCCACCAGCAGTTCCTGCTGCACAAGGAGCTGCAACACGCCCTGGAGCGGGGGGAGCTGGCCCTGCACTACCAGCCCAAATACTGTGCCCGTAGCGGCCAGGTGGTCGGAGCCGAGGCCCTGCTGCGCTGGCAGCACCCGGAGCATGGTGCCGTCTCGCCGGCCAGCTTCCTGCCGCTGGCGGAGAAGAGCCGGCTCATCATCCCCATCGGCAACTGGGTCATCGACGAGGCGTGCCGCCAGATGAGCGCCTGGCGGGCGGCGGGTCATCACGACTGGAGCGTGGCGGTCAATCTCTCCACCATCCAGCTCGCCAGCCCCGGGTTGCTGGAGGAGGTGCAGGGCGCCCTCGCCCGCCATCGGCTCGAGGCCCGTCACCTGACCCTGGAGATCACCGAATCCACCGCCATGCAGAAGGCCGAGGAGAGCCTCGCCATCCTCAACCGTCTGGCCGAGCTCGGCCTTGGCATCTCCATCGACGACTTCGGCACCGGCTACTCCAGCCTGCTCTACCTCAAGCGCTTCCCCGCCAACGAGCTCAAGATTGACCGGGGCTTTGTCACTACCCTGGAGCGGGGAGGCGACGATGCCACCATCATCGCCGCCATCATCGCCCTGGGTCAGGCCCTGGAGATGCGCATCGTGGCAGAGGGGGTGGAAACCCCGGAGCAGCGGGACCTGCTGACCGAGCTGGGCTGCGACACCTTGCAGGGCTACCTGCTCGGGCGCCCCATGACCGGGGAGCAACTGCTTGTCCACTGCGCTCCCGAGACTCCCCAACAGGTGCTGGAAGGTGTGCTTGCCTGACAAGCAGGTGGGGCGCAGCGCCCATGTCGCCAGGGTCATCACCAGCCCGATTGCGTCCCTTCACGACTCAAGGTAGTCTGCTGCAAGACTCGAATGCTCCTTTATCTTGCCGGGCGCATCGAGCGACCCCCATGGCAGATCACCCGTTCAAAGGAGCCACATCCATGGCCAGATACCAGTTCTTCAGCGTCCCCGCCTCCCGCCGTCAGCAATATACCTATGTCGACATGGCCTCCCCCACCTTCCTCACGGAGAAGGAGGCGCTGCTGACGCAAGGGTTCGAGGTGGAAGAGGATTTCATCGACGCGGCCACTCCCCGCGAGGCGGTGGAGAAGTACAGACCCGGCTTTCTCTACGTGGCTGACGAGATAGGCAAGTCAGACGAGGCCTATGCGGCGGCAACGGCCTTGCTGGAGATGGGCAAGAAGATCCTGGGCCGCAAGGCGGGCTGAGCAAGGCGGGACGCCGGGACGATACCCCCGATGGCCCGCGGGCAGTCAGCGTTGGGGGTGCTGGCGGAGCATCGCCACCAGCTCCTCTTCACTGCCGGGTTCATGGGCAAGCTGCAGGCTGGGGGCGGCGCCCCCCATCAGCATATAAACGTGAGTGCTGCAGTGATCGTAGTGATACCACTTACCGTCGATACAGACGTCGGTATAGCATCTCGGGTCCCTCTTGAGTTCCATACGCACATCCTTATGTGTCATTCACCAACCTCACCCTTGACCGTAAAATAAGCGGCCTGAGTCCCCCTTGACCTGGATCAAGGGAGGTGACAGGCAGAAGCGGGCAGTGGCCGGATCTGCCCGGGGCCGGATGCCGCCAGCCCGGATGACCGAGCCCGCCAACCGGCCCCAGCCAGGCAACAGCGCAACAAAAACGGCGCCCGAAGGCGCCGTTTTTCATGTCCGTCATTTGACCGACGGGGAACAAGCCGCTGGCTTATTCGTCTTCCAGGTAGGCGTAGCCTTGCAGACCCAGCTCCAGCTCGTCGAGCAGGGCCTTGCGGGTCTCGTCGTCCAGCGCCGGGTGGGAGACGATGCGCTGGTAGTTCTCGCGGATGACGGACGGGTCGATGTTGACGTAACGCAGCAGCTGGTCGACGGTGTCGCCACGCACCACGTTGCGGATGTCCATCTTGCCTTCTTCATCCAGCCACACTTCCGCGCAGTGGGTGTCACCGAACAGGTTGTGCAGATCCCCCAGGATCTCCTGATAGGCACCCACCAGGAAGAAGCCGACGTGGCACTCTTCGTCTTCACCGTAGACCGGCATCGGCAGGGTGCTTTCCACCCCCAGACCGTCGACGTAGTGCTCCACCTGACCGTCGGAGTCGCAGGTGATGTCCATCAGGATGCCGCGGCGGGTGAGCGGACGCTCGAGGCCGGAGAGCGGCATCACCGGGAACACCTGACCGATACCCCAGGCATCCGGCAGGGACTGGAACAGGGAGAAGTTGGCAAAGCACTTGTCAGCCAGTTTCTCGGAGAGCTCGTCGGCCAGGGCGCGGTGGTTGCGGTTGACCGGGTTCAGCAGCTCCTTGAGCGCCAGACAGGTGTTCTGGTGCAGCATCTCGGCCCAGGCGCGTTGCTCCAGGTTCAAGAGGCCCATGGTGTACTGGGCGTTGACGTCACCGAGATCCGCCACGGAGTCGTGGAAGATCTCCAGCAGGGAGGGATCTTCCCCGCGCAGGTCCAGCCAGCCTTTCCACATGTTCTGCAAGATGGTGGGCGCGTCTTCGTCCGGGGCGCTGATGTCGTTCACCTCCACCCCTTCGGCACCAATGATGTTGGTGACCAGCACGGCGTGGTGCGCAGTCAGGGCACGGCCGGACTCGCTGATGATGGTCGGGTGCGGCAGGTCGAACTCGCGGCACACATCGCCGATGCCCCAGACCACGTTGTTGGCGTACTCGGAGAGGCTGTAGTTCGCGGAGCAGTGGCTCTGGGAACGGGTGCCCTCGTAGTCCACACCCAGGCCGCCGCCCACGTCCACCACCTCGACCTTGGCGCCAAGACGGCACAGCTCGGCGTAGAAGCGGCCGCACTCGCGGATGCCGCCCTGGATGTCGCGGATGTTGGCGATCTGGGAGCCCAGGTGGAAGTGCAGCAGTTGCAGGCAGTCCAGCTTGCCGAGGCTGCGCAGACGCTCTACCAACGCCAGGATCTGGGAGGCGGAGAGACCGAACTTGGACATGGAACCGCCGCTCGATTCCCACATGCCGGAGCCGGTGGACGCCAGACGGGCGCGCACCCCGATGTTGGGCTTGATGTTGAGACGAGCTGACTCGTCGAGCACCATTTCCAGCTCGGAGGGCTTCTCCACCACGATGTAGACCTTGTGGCCCATCAGGTTGCCCAGGAGGGCGTGGCGGATGTATTCGCGGTCCTTGTAACCGTTGCAGACGATCACGGACCCTTGCTCATGATGATGGGACAGCACGGCCAGCAACTCGGGCTTGGAGCCCGCTTCCAGCCCAAGCCTCGGCTTGTCGCTGTAGGACTGACTGATGGTCTCGATGACGCGGCGCTGCTGGTTTACCTTGATCGGGTAAACACACAGGTAATCCCCTTCATAGCCTGACTTTTCGATGGCCTGACCGAAGGCGTTGAACAGCGCATCGACCCGGCTCTTGAGGATGTCGGGGAAACGCAGCAACACCGGCGTGGTCAGCCCGGACTGGCGCAGTTGCTCGATGGCCTCGGACAGCACGATCTGAGCCTCGGGGCGAGACTTGTCGGGAGAGACGGTCACATGACCGGCGTCATTGATATTGAAAAAACCCGCACCCCAGTAGGGAACGTTGTAGACCTTCAAGGAGTCCTTGCTGGACCAGTTAGTCATGGGCTATGCCTCGCAAATGAGCGGCCGTGGGCCGCCTTCGTTACCCTCAATCACATCCAGACCATTGATTGCAAAATGCGGCAAGCCAGAGCGGCCTGCTGACGTTGGACCCGCAACGGAGCATGCTCCGCCACATCCTGTTCATTGCACATCGCGGCAAGCCAAGGCTGCCTGGTGGATCTTGGGAAGTAACGAGTCTTGATGTGGGGCTGGTGGCTTTACATCAAGCTCAACGGTATGCGGTAACACCTTGCCGGCGTACCGCGGTACTTTGATGACAATCGGCATCAGCCACGCCGTTTGTTCATCATTCGGCAGCTATCCCGACGGACAGGAGAGGGTTTCAAGGAAGAGAAGGGAAGACGTCAGCACGCATCGTGTTGATGGACGACAACCACTACGACCCGCTCAACGCCAGTGACCGCCCATGACAAGGGAGATGATGAGCCCGAAGCCCACTCGGTCAGCTGAAAGATGAGAGTCCGTTGTTCTCCCTGATACCGGAGCCTAACCGGTATTAAAGAAACCATTCCCCAGCAGTGTCTGTCGTTTCTGCGTGCCTCGCCCTATAGGCGTCATGATCCTGCGGGTCTGGCGGACACGGCCTGCGCAGGGTTGCCCTTGGATCGGCGCGGAGTGTACACACTTACCGCAGCCAGTGACAATAAAAAATCGTGTTAAAAAACGGGTTTTCATCGGGGGGCAAAATCTCGCTGCCAGCAAGGCGGGCTCTGGGATGGCGGGGGATGGGAGTGCGTGGGCGAGGCGATGAAAATAACCAACACATCACGCTTTTTGGATCACCCCTTGCCAGCGCTGGGCCGAGGGGAAATTCAGCTTTTTCGCAATTGCTTAACCAGTTTTCATTTTGGAATTTTTATGCAAACTGCCGAGCAATGATCCCCGCCCCTCCCCTTCGATGGCCCTCCTCTCCCCCACAAAGTCATCAAAAACTGCGCTGACGCAATAAGCGGCGCCGCCGTCTTGGCCACAATGACTCCTCTTTCGTGACCCGAGGCTTGCCCATGAACACCCTGCTTTCGCGCTTTCTCCACTACCTCACCTTTCATACCCGTTCCGATGCGACCAATCCTGACTGCCCCAGCAGCGAGGGACAGCGCCTCTTCGCCCGGGCCCTGTGCGACGAAATGACGCAGATGGGGCTAAGCCAGGTCACCCTGGACGAGCATGGCTACCTCACCGCCTGCCTGCCGGGCAACCAGCCGGATGCCCCCGCCATCGGGCTCATCGCCCACATGGACACCGCCGATTACGAGGCCGAATGCGTCGTTCCCCAGATAGTCGAGAACTATCAGGGGGGCGATATCTGCCTTGGCAAAGGGGACGAGGTGCTGGCCATCCGCCAGTACCGCTTCCTGAAAAACTACCTGGGGCAGGATCTCATCACCACCGACGGCACTACACTGCTGGGTGCCGACGACAAGGCGGGCATCGCCGAGATCCTCACCGCCGTGGAATACCTGCAGGCTCACCCCGAGATCCCCCGTGGCGATGTCTGGGTCGGCTTTACCCCGGACGAGGAGATAGGGCGCGGTGCCGACCGCTTCCCGCTGGACCGCTTCCCGGCCAAGTGGGCCTACACGGTGGATGGCGGCGAGCTCGGCGAGCTCGAATGCGAGAACTTCAACGCCGCCAGCGCCACGGTGCGCATCACAGGCAACAACGTCCACCCCGGCACCGCCAAGGGCAGCATGATCAACAGCCAGACCCTGGCCGCCCGCTTCCATGCCGCCATGCCCGCCGAGCAGACCCCGGAGTGCACTCAGGGGTATGAGGGCTTCTTCCACCTGGCCCGGATGGAAGGCACGGTGGAGGAGACCACCCTGCACTACCTCATCCGCGACTTCGACGATGACTGCTTCGCCGCCCGCAAGGCCCAGCTCAACCAGCTCAAGGAGCGGGTCGCCTCCCTGCAGCTGGACGCCCCCAAGGCGCGCATCACCCTGGAGATAGCGGACAACTACCGCAACATGCGCAGCCAGATAGCACCCCATCCCCACATCGTCGAGCTGGCCAAAGCCGCCATGGAGGCCGCCGACGTGGTGCCCAAGATCAAACCCATTCGCGGCGGCACCGACGGCGCCCGGCTCTCCTTCATGGGGCTGCCCTGTCCGAACCTGTTCACCGGTGGCCACAACTTCCACGGCAAGCACGAGTTCATCCCCCTGCAATCCATGGAAAAAGCGGTCGCCACTCTGGTGGCGCTGGTGCGCCTCACCTCTTCCTGGCGGGCAGAGTAAGGGGGCAAGGACGGGGCTCGCCCCGTCATCAAACCGTCACCCAACCGACACACGAAAGGCACGCAGGGGCGTCAAGCTGGGGCAAAGTTCAGCGGAGCCTTGCCCATGTTCGACGTCGATACCCTGTTGGGGCAGCACCTGCCCCGCCTCGCCAACCAGCCCCTCCTCCGCCCCCTGATGAGGCAGGGGCTGAGCTGGTTGCTGCACGAGGAGGCCTTCACCCGCTTTGCCGCGCGCCATCCCCACCTGCGCGGTCTGGACTTCGTCGAGCAGGCCCTCACCGAGCTCCACTTCGACTACCGGGTGAGCGAGGCCGAGCTCGAGCACATTCCCGCCAGCGGCCGGGTCATTCTTGTCGCCAACCACCCCATCGGCTCCCTGGACGGGCTGGCCCTGCTGCGCCTCATCGGGCGCATTCGCCCCGACGTCAAGATAGTGGCCAACCAGGTGCTGGCCCAGCTCGCGCCGCTGCGCCCATTGCTATTGCCGGTGGACAACCTGGGGGGCAAGACCGACAGGCAGGCCATCCTCGCCATGAATGAACACCTCGCCGCCGACGGGGCCCTAGTTATCTTCCCCGCAGGCGAGGTCTCCCGCCTCGGCCCCAAGGGGGTGAAGGATGGCCCCTGGCAGGCCGGCTTCATCAAGCTGGCCCAGCGCAGCCGAACGCCCCTGGTGCCCATTCACCTGGGAGGGCGCAACAGCCTCTGGTTCTATCTCGCCTCCTGGCTCAACAAGCCCGCCTCCGCCCTGCTGCTGGTGCGCCAGCTGTTTCGCCAGCAGGGGCAGACGCTGCCGGTGACCATAGGGGCGCGCATTCCCCTCGCCAGTTTTCAGGAGCTGCCGGCCAAGACGGCGGCCCGGCTGGTGCGCGGCCACCTCTACCGAATCGCTCGGGGCAAGGCGGGACGGTTGCAGACCGAGGCCCCCATCGCCCTGCCGGAGGATCGCCGCCTGCTGAAACAGGCCATCGACGGGTGCGAGCTGCTCGGCCAGACCCCGGACGGTCAGCGCATCCTGCTCTATCGTCGCCACGAGCAGAGCCACTCGGTGATCCTGCGTGAGCTGGGGCGCCTGCGGGAGATCGCCTTTCGGGCGGTGGGGGAAGGCTCGGGCAAGCGGCGGGATCTCGATGCCTTCGACGATGACTATCACCACCTCATCCTCTGGGATCCCGCCCGCCTCGACATCATCGGCGCCTATCGTTTTGCCCCGGTGGCCGAACGGCTGGCCAGCAAGGGGCTGGATGGCCTCTACAGCCACACCCTGTTCGGCTTCGAAGAAAAGCTGATGCCCCGGCTGGAACAGGCCATCGAGCTTGGCCGCAGCTTCATCCAGCCCGCCTACTGGGGCAAGCGGGGGCTCGATTACCTCTGGTTCGGCATCGGGGCCTATCTGGCCCGCTATCCCCAATACCGCTACCTGTTCGGGCCCGTCACCCTCTCCGGCAGCCTGCCGCCGGCGGCCAAGGATCTGCTGGTGAGCTTCTATCGCCAGCACTTCGCCCCCACCCTTGCCCTAGCCCCTTCCCGCCGCCCCTATCCCGCCACGCCGACGCTGTTCGAGGGGCGCGATTACGGGGACGACCTCAAGGTGCTCAAGGCCGGGCTCGACAACCTGGGCTGCGCCATTCCCACCCTCTACAAGCAGTACGCCGAGCTGTGCGAGCCGGGGGGGGTGCAGTTCATGGACTTTGGCATCGACCCGGACTTCAACCACTGCATCGACGGCCTGGTGTGGGTGGACGTGAGCCGCATCAAGCCCCACAAGCGGGCCCGCTATATCGGCCTCCCAGCCGGGGAAGCGCTGGCCACATCTGGCGACCGTTGACCGGGGGCCGCAACGAAAGAGGGAGGCCTGCGCCTCCCTCTTTCACATCATGGGTGATGCCGCCTACTCGGCTGCGGGTTTGCGATCCGCATGGCCGAGATCCCGCTCCGGGGCGATGACATCCCGCACCCGCTGCTTGATCTCCTTGGCCTCGGGGAAGCCCTCGTCGGCCACCCTGTCCCACACCAGCACCCCGTCCACCAGGATGCGAAACTCCCCCTTGCTGGCGGGCACCAGGGCCACCTCGCCCAGTTCGCCGTCGAAGGTGGAGAGCAGCTCCTGGGCGAGCCAGGCGGCTCGCAGCATCCAGCGGCAGAGGGTACAGTAACGGATTTCGATGCGCGGTTTCGCAAGGGGCAAATGGGTGTCTGTCATGGGGTGACTCCGTGAAAATCGGTCAACCAGTGGCGAGCGATGCGCTGCATGGTGGCCTGGGGCAGTTCGTGAAGGCCCGGGGTGGATGCCTGATGGGCCAGTTGGTGCACCCCTTCGATGATCTCCGCCAGCACCAGGTAGACATATTCGCCGATGACGGCACCGTGGACGAAGTTGACCGCCTCCCCCCGGTTGAGCAAAAAGATGGTGCTGCCGTCCGGCCGGGTCAGGGCCAGCACATGGGGACACACCTCCTCGCTCGGCCAGGGCAGCTGGGCGAGGCTGAAGGCGAATTCGTCGTCGGCGGAGGTGACCGAGGCCAGCATGGCGCCGGGGCGCAGGGCCTGCATATCGGTGATGTCGAGGGAGCCGTTGCCGGTGGAGCAGATCACCAGCTCGGCGCGGCCCAGGGCCTCGGCCTTGTTCACCAGCTTGAAGCCGTGGGAGAGCGCCTCCACCTGGCGCAGGGCATCCGTCTCCACCAGCTCCAGATGCAGGTTGCGACAGCGCAGTTCCCGGGCGATGCTGCGCCCCACCTTGCCATAGCCGAACAGGGCGGCCTGGCAGACATTGAAGGTACGCCTCAGTGTACGCGCCAGGGACTCCGCGGAGTAGACCACGCTCAGGCCGATCTGGATATCTTCCGCCTGCTTGAGGGGGCTGCGGGCCACCGAGATGACGGGGGCCGCCAGGGACTCCTGTTCGTAGCGCTGATGGCCGTTCTCGGTCATCTCCACCACCCCGATGAAGCGGGCGCCAAAGTGCTCGGCCAGTACCGCCTGGCTCTTGGCAAAGTAGCCGCCGATGTCGAGGATGATGAGCCGCTCGTGAGACATCACCAGAGGGGCAATCTGGGCGATCACCTCACCGGGATCCGAGGTCCAGTGGCGATTGAGGGGCAGCACGGGGTAGTGCTGCTGGGCCCAGGCCAGCGTCGGCCCGTGCACGGACTTGGGTTTGGGCAGGATGGCGCCGACCCGGCCCACCCGATCGAGCACCTGGATGAAGTCGGGTCTGTCGGGAAGCAGGTGGGTCACCAGCAGGATGCAGAGATCCCCAAGACATCCCTGTTCGGTGAAATGGCGAAAAAACAGATGCTCAGATCCCTGACTGTGCAACTGTGGCCTCCTTAGCATGCCGCGGGAAAGCAGGCAAACAGAACCCGGCATAGCCGGGTTCTGTGTGTATCCAGATAATTGAAAATCCTTTTTATCCGAAAGCACCATGGGTCTCAATCTTTATCTGTCCAGACTTTGACAAGCCCATCAATTTCTAAGGTAATAGCCTGTTTTTCATGCAGAAATCAGTAAAGTGACGCCTCTGGCCATACCCACCACAGACTCACTCCGGCACCAACGGCCGCCACCAGGATCAAGCCCCCCCAGCGAGAGAGTCCCGGGCGCCCGTGCAGGGCACGTTCCAGCAGCGGCAACAGCCAGACCGGCAGCAGCACCAGCAGGGGCACTTCCACGTACTGCCAGGCGAGCATCTGCACGAAGGCGAGTGAAAGCCCCAGGGCAGCCGGGGTCACCTTGACCCCTGCAAAGGCGCCGAGCAGGGCACGGAATCCGGCAAACGCGGCCAGGGCCCCCGTCAGCTGGGCGATGAGCAGGCTGCCATCGATGCCGATGACCAGCGCCAGCCAGATGAAGGCCAGGGCGAAGCCGAGCCCCTCCTCGCTGTCACCACGCCAGCTCGTCCAGCCAGACCAGAGGATGGCGGGCAGCAGGGCCAGCCAGATCCCGGGCTCGCTCGCCAGCACGGAGGCCAGCCCCTGCCACCACACCAGGGCGCCCAGCCCCCCGAACAGCGCGAGGGCGATCCCCTTGTTGGAACCCTGGGTCAGGGCGGGCACCAGCAGGGTCAGCGGCAGCCACTGCCACGCCTTGACCGGCAGGCCATAGGCACCGCCCAGCAGGCAGCCCACCAGCCAGATCCCCAGGGCGCCCCACAGATAGCCCAGCCGCGGCCAGCGCCACGACAGCAAAGCGGCCCCTAAAGGAGCCGCCAGGGTTTGAAGCAGGAGTGCTGCGCCCATTACTTGCGCACGCCTTCAACGAACAGGTTGATGGTCATCTCGTCAGGGATGTTCGGCACCATGTAGTTCACGCCGAACTCGCTGCGCTTGATGGTGGTGGTGGCGTTGAAGCCGCTGCGGTAGCCGCCCCAGGGATCCTTGCCTTCGCCGATGTGGACCAGGTCGAAGGCCACGTCCTTGGAGACGCCGTGCAGGGTCAGGGTACCCTTGAGCACGCCTTTGTCTTTGGTGCCTTCATAGCCGGTGCTGACGAAGGTCATCTTGGGGTACTGCTTCACGTCCAGGAAGTCGGGGCTGCGCAGGTGCTTGTCGCGGGCCTCGTGGTTGGAATCCACGCTGGCGGCATCGATTTCGAAGTTCGCCTTGGCCGCCGCCGGGTTGGCGTCGTCCATGCTGAAGGTGCCACTGAAGGTGTTGAACCGGCCGACCAGTTCGGAGAAGCCGAGGTGGCCCACCTTGAACTGGACTGTGGTGTGCGCTGCATCGACATCGTAATCGGCAGCCATCAGGGGAGCCGCCATAAACAGGCAGGAGGCCAGCAGGGCCTTGGTCATTTTCATTCCGATCGTTCCTTCATTGGGTGTTCACAACGGTGAACAAAATGCTAACCTCCTATCGAGAATAGATAATCATCGATTTATTAAAATAATTATCAACCGAGAGTGGAATATGGATCAGATAGCCGCCATGCGCACCTTCATCAAGGTGGTGGAGTGCCAGAGCTTCACCAAGGCCGCCCATCAGCTCGGGATCTCGGTCGCCATGACCTCCAAGCTGATGCAGCAGCTCGAGGAGTCCCTCTCCACCCGGCTGTTGTCGCGCACCACCCGCCAGGTCAACCCCACCGAGGCGGGCCAGTTCTACTACCAGCGCTCCCTGGCCCTGCTGGCGGAGCTGGAAGAGACCCACAGCCAGCTCACCCACAACAACCAGCAGCCCCAGGGCACCCTCAAGCTCTCGGTGCCCATGGATTTCGGCTACCTGCACCTCTCCCCCGCCCTGCCCCTGTTTCGCGAGCGCTACCCGGACTTGAAGCTCGAGATTGAGTACAGCGACCGGCGGGTGGCCCTGGTGGAGGAGGGGTTCGATCTGGCGCTGCGCATCGGCAACCTGCCGGATTCCTCCCTGGTGGCCAAGCCGCTCGCCATGATGAAGATGGTGGTGTGCGCCAGCCCCGACTACCTGGCCCGCCGGGGCAGGCCGAAGACCCCGGAGGATCTCAAGCAGCACGACTGCCTCATCTACACCCTGACCCAGCCGGACTGGGTCTTCAAACGGGATGGGGAGGAGCACAGCATCCGCCCCCAGGGGCCCCTTCGCGCCAACAACGGGGTGGCCCTGACCCGGGCCGCCTGCGACCACCAGGGCATCATCTTGCAGCCCACCTTCATCGTGGGGGATGCGCTGCGCTCGGGGGCGCTGGTCCCCTTGTTGCTGGAGTGGGAGAAGGGGCAGGTGGGACTCTATGCCCTCTATCCGCACCGCCGTTTCGTGTCGGCCAAGGTGCGCTGCTTCATCGAATTCGTGCAGGAGCGCTATCTGGCGCCCCACTACTGGGACAGGGAGACCTGAGCCCGGGCTCAGGGGGTAGGCATCAGCTCGGCCACCAGCAGGTGATCCTGCTGGCTCATCTGCCAGCGTGGCAGGCGCTGGCGCAAGGCGGCGAGTTCGGCCTCCCCCAGCGCATAGGGCAGGGTGACGTGCAGGCAGTGGCAATCCAGCATGGCCGCCAACTGCATCATCAGGGCGAGGTTCGCCTCGTCGCTCTTGTGCTTGTTGATGCGCTTGCCGAGCTCGTGGCGAAAGTGGGTCTCGGGATCCTGAGTCATCGCCTGCCAGCCGTAACCAAAGAGCGGGATGAAGGCGCTGACGATGCCAAGGGCGGTGAGGGGCCGTTTGGGCGGGTGATAGAGGGCGTTGAGATCCAGCAGGATGGGGCTTTGATGGGGTTCACGACTGCCGGATAAAATAGTATTGCTCATTGGATTACCCTGTTGATTCCTCTAGACTTCGCCGCATATTTGACCTGACATGCCAACGAGGTGCTGATGCTAAGCGATATCGAGATCTCCCGCCAGTCCCCCCGCCTGCCCATCGCCGAGGTGGCAGCACAGCTCGGCATAGCGGCCGCCCATCTCCACCCCCACGGCCATTACAAGGGCAAACTCGACCTCGCGCTGCTCCATCACGCCCCCGCCCGCGAGCCCGGCAAGCTGGTGCTGGTGAGCGCCATCACGCCCACCCCCCTTGGGGAGGGCAAGACGGTCACCACGATCGGCCTCTCCATGGGGCTCAACCACATCGGCCAGCCCAGCATCGCCACCATTCGCCAGCCGAGCCTCGGCCCCGTCTTCGGGGTCAAGGGGGGCGCCGCCGGGGGCGGCATGGCCCAGGTGGTGCCGATGGAGGAGATGAACCTGCACCTCACCGGGGATTTTCACGCCCTCACCGCCGCCCACAACCTGGCCTCTGCCGCCCTCGATGCCCGCCTGTTCCATGAACGCAAACTCGGTGACCAGTTCAGCGCCAGAACCGGTCTGGCGCGGCTCGATATCGACCCGGCCAACATCCTCTGGCCCCGCACCCTGGACATGAACGACCGGGCGCTTCGCCACCTCACCCTCGGCCAGGGCGGCGCTGCCGATGGGGTCGAGCGCCCCGATCGCTTCGTCATCACCGCCGCCTCCGAGCTGATGGCCATTCTGGCCCTGGCCAGGGATCTCAAGGACTTGCGCGCGCGTATCGGCCGCATCCAGCTCGCCCTCGACCTGCGCGGCAAGCCCATCACCGCCGAGCAGCTGGAAGTGGCGGGGGCCATGACGGTGCTGCTCAAAGACGCCCTCAAGCCCACCCTGATGCAGACCACGGAGCAGACCCCTGTGCTGGTCCACGCCGGCCCCTTTGCCAACATCGCCCACGGCAACTCCTCCGTCATCGCCGATCGCATGGCGCTGGGTCTTGCCGACTATGTGGTGACCGAGGCGGGTTTTGGCTCCGACATGGGGCTGGAGAAGTTCTTCAACATCAAGTATCGCCAGTCCGGCCTCACCCCCGCCTGCGTGGTGCTGGTGGCCACGGTGCGCGGCCTCAAGGCCAACAGCGGCCTGCTCGACATCCGGCCGGGCCAGCCGCTGCCGGCCAGCCTGCAAGGGGAAGATCTGCCCACCCTGACAGCGGGGTGCGCCAACCTCGCCTGGCATATTCACAACGCCCGCCGTTACGGGGTGCCCGTGGTGGTCGCCATCAACCGCTTCCCCACCGACAGCGATGCCGAGCTGGCCCTGCTGGAGGAGGCGGCGCGCCAGGCCGGTGCCTGTGGCGTCGCCCTCTCCCGGGCCTTCACTGACGGTGGCGCGGGTGCGGCGGATCTGGCTCACGCCGTGGTGGCGGCCTGCAAGCAGCCCAGTGAGGTCAGGCTGCTCTACCCCGATGAGATGAGCCTTGCCGCCAAGCTCGCCACCCTGGTGGAGTGCGGCTATGGTGGCCGGGGCGTCACCCTCTCGGACAAGGCGCGCCAGCAACTGGCCAGACTCTCGGCAGAGGGCCAGGATCACCTGCCCGTCTGCATGGCCAAGACGCCGCTCTCCATCAGCCATGACCCGGCCAGGAAGGGCGTGCCGACGGACTTCGAGGTGCCCATCGAGGAGGTGAAACTCTGCGCGGGGGCAGGCTTCGTCTATGCCCTGGCAGGCCCCATCATGACCATGCCAGGCCTGGGCAGTCTGCCGGCCTATCGCCATATCGACATCGACGATGACGGCGACATCGTCGGCCTGAGCTGACGTGCAGGCTGGCTGCCTGCCCTCCCTGAACGCCATATCGACATCGACGATGACGGGGAGATTGTCGGCCTGAGCTGACGCGCAGGCTGGCAGCCTGCCCTCCCTGAGCGCCATATGGCCATCGACGATGACGGCGAGATAGTCCGGTTGCGCCACATGATCGGGCAAGCAGTCTGCCATCGGCCGATGACGCGGCGCTAATCGACCCTGACATCAACACACCCGCCATCAACAACAAGGCCCCGCCGATTGGCGGGGCCTTGTTGTGCGTATCAGAACGCCATCAGTAGTGGAAGCGCCCCAGCTTGCTCATGACCGTCTCGGTCAACCCGTGCATCTGCTTGCTCTGGGCATCCTGCTCCCGGGCCACCCGGGTGGAGGCGCTCGCCAGCTCGTGGATGTTGCTGACGTTCTGGTTAATCTCCTCGCTCACCTTGGATTGCTGCTCGGCGGCGCTCGCAATCTGGGTCGCCATGTCCTGGATACGGTCGGCGGCCTGCACTATGGTCGCCAGCTCGCTTACCGCCTGCTCGGCATCACGCAGCGCCAGGCTGCTCAACTGGCGTCCCTCTGTCATGGTGTCGACCGCGGCGCGCGTGGTATCCCGCAGCCTGTCTATCATCAGCTGGATCTCCTGGGTCGAGGCCCGGGTCTTGGATGCCAGGGTACGCACCTCGTCGGCCACCACGGCGAAACCGCGACCATGTTCACCGGCCCGTGCCGCCTCGATGGCTGCGTTTAGCGCCAGCAGGTTGGTCTGCTCAGAGATGGTCCGGATCACATCCAGGATGCTGCCAATCTGCACCCCCTGCTGCTGCAAGGCGGTGATCCTGTCCGACACCTCGCTGACCTGGGCACTCAACTGGCGGATGCCGTTGGCAGAGGCGCTCACCACCTGCTGACCCTTGTGCACCGCATGACGGGTCTCATCCACCGCCTGGGCCGTGATCTGGGCGCTGCTGGAGACGGAGTCTGCGGTTGATGACATTTCATGGATGGCCGTGGCCACCAGCTCGACCTGCTCCAGCTGGTGATGGCTGTTCGCCAGCCCCTGCTGGGCCTGCCTGGCCGAGTTCACCGCCGCCTGCTGCAACTCGTGCACGCTGGTGGCGGTGTCGGTCACTATGCCCTGCACGGTCGCGACGAACTGGTTGATCCCCTCCGCCAGCACCCCGGTCTCATCGCGCCGGTGCTGGGTCAGCCGCTGGGTCAGATCCCCTCCGGCGCTGGAGAGACGCACCACCATGCGAGCCGTCTCCTGCACCGGCCGGGAGATGGACCCTGCCGCGAAAGCGAGTCCGACCAGACCTATACCCGCCACCAGGATGCCCACCATCAGCTGGGTCCAGACCCCCTTGCCAAAGGCCTCGGCACGGGCCTGCGCCATCCGCTCGTACTCGGCATAGAGGGCGCTGCCCGGCACCTCGATGGCGATCCCCCAGGCCTGTGTGACCTTGTTGAGGCTGATGGGTGCGAAGACCCTCAAGCCATCGGCATGCTCGTCGCTGCCCCTCTCGCCGCGTTGCAACTGGGCCAGCAAGGATGGATCCTGCAAGCGCTGCCCTACCCCGTCGCCATCGCGGGAGTCGGCGGCGATGATGCCCATGGGGCTGATGATGCGCACCCTGCCCTGCCCGTCGAATACCCGTCGGCTGATGTCAGCGGCCAGCCGTTGCAGGTAGTTGAGGGAGTAGTCGATGCCCACCATGCCGAGGTATTGATCCCCGTTCAGCACAGGCACCACGAAGGAGGTGAGCAGGGTGGGCTGACCGTTGACCTGGTAGACGGAGGGGTCGACGGCGCAGCTTGCCTTGCTCTCCTGCGGGCAGAGATACCACTCGGAGGCCCGGATCCCGGTCGCGCTCGGCGTCTTGCTGTAGAAATCCCCCAGGGGTTTGAGGTCAAAACCGGCCGGGCCGCGGCTCCAGTAGGGGGCGAAGTTGCCCGATGCCTGGCTATGCCGGCCATCACCGGTATGGAGCGCATCCTGACCGTCGAAACGATCCGCCTCCCAGCCACTGTAGATGCTGAGGAAATCCGGGTTGCGATCCCCTATGTCCTTGAGCAGGGCCGTGACCTCGTCCCGATCGAGAGGCTCGGACTGATGGACATTGCCCGCCAGCAGTGCCGCCAGGGTTTCGGCCGCATCCAGCGCCAGTTCGAAGGAGCGTGCCACCTCGCTCGCCTGACCATCCGCCAGGGTCAGCAGCCACTGCCTGGCCTGCTGGTGGGCCGCATCGTGGCTCTCCTGCTGGATCTTCTCCTGCATGCTGGCCAGGGAAACATAGCTGTAACCCACCACGCTGAGGACGGTGGTCAGCAGGATGCAACCCGCAAAGAACATGACTTGATACTTGATGGAACGGAACATGGCGGATGGTGGGTCTCTTGAGCCAAAACAGAGGCATTATGCGGGCTCGCAAACAGGTCGTAAACGGCCCCGCATGAAATTAATCGCCGATTTGTGAGCGAATTCGAACATCCGGCCTGTCATCCCCCCATCCGGTAGGTGACGGGGCAGGCGGGCCGGTTGAAACGGGCACAGGGGGGGCGATGACAAACAACAAGGCCCCGCCGATTGGCGGGGCCTTCTGCGCTGTGCCGGGTGGCAGCAAGACTCAGAGGGTGAAGCGCTGGGTCATATGGTGCAGGGTATTGGCCAGCTTGCTCAGCTCGACACAGGCCTGGGCGGTCTGCTGCGCCCCCTGGGCATTCTCGTCGGCGGCGGTGTGGATCTTGACGATGCTGCGATTGAGCTCCTCGGTGACCGCGTTCTGCTGCTCGGTGGCGGTGGCGATCAGGGTGTTCATGTCGGTTATCTGGGTGACGGCGCCATTGATGCTGTCGATGCTGCTCCCCGCTTCCCGCGCCAGCTCCACGCTCTCCTGCATCTGCTGACGGCTCAGCTGCATGGCGCTGCCCGCCTCGGCGGTGCGCTCCTGAAGCACTTCGATCATCTTGCTGATCTCGGCGGTGGACGCCTGGGTGCGCTGGGCCAGACTGCGCACCTCGTCCGCCACCACCGCAAAGCCACGGCCCTGCTCGCCAGCCCGGGCCGCTTCGATGGCCGCGTTGAGGGCCAGCAGGTTGGTCTGCTCGGCGATGCCGCGAATCACGTCCAGCACCATGCTGATGCTGGCGCTGTCGGTCTCCAGTTGCTGCACCACGCTCCCGGCCTGCTCTATCTGGCGGGAGACCTGCTCTATGCTGCCGATGGCGCTGCGCACCACCTGGTTGCCCTGGGTGGAGGTGCGGGAAGCCTGCTTGGCCGCCCCCATGGCGTCCGTGGTGTTGCGAGCCACCTCATTGACGGTGGACTGCATCTCGTTCATGGCGGTGGCGACCTGAGAGACCTCTCCCTGCTGGCTTGCCATGCCTTTGGCGGACTGCTCGGAGATGGCGCTCACCTCCTCTACCGCGCTGCTGAGCTGGCTCACCGAGCCGGAGATTTCGCTCACCAGCTCTGCCAGTGCCCCCTGCATCCGGTCGATGGCCGACCCCAGCTGACCCAGCTCGTCGCGGTTGAAGCGGTTGCCGCGGACCCACTCCTGCAGCTCGCCCCGACCGAGATCCCCGCTCGCGATGCGCTGGGCCTGACGGGCCAGCATGATGAGCGGGTCACGGATCTGGCGGGTCAGCACCACCGAGAGGGCGACAACCAGGGCCAGGCCGATCACCAGGGCCAGGGTCACGCTCAGTTTGGCGCTGTCAAAGGCGTCCACCACCTCGGCACGGGAGCCCACGGAGTAGCCGTGGTTGATGCGGATAAGCTCACCCACCGACTTGGTCAGATTGGTATAGAGGGTAACCCCCTCCCCCATGAAGAGGTGCTGGGCTTCGGCCATCTGTCCCGAGTCCTGCATCTGCCGGATGCGCTGGTGCAGGGCGACATATCGCTCCCAGTCCGCCTTGACGATGTCAAAGGCGCGGCGCTCCTCCCGATCCTCCGCCCAGATGGTGCCATCGTGGGCCACTATCTGGCGCGCAGCCTCTTGCAGGCTCTTCTCGCTCTCGTTGCGATAGCGGGCCCTCTGCTGGGCATCGTCCGCCACCAGGAAGACATCCAGTTCGTAGCGGCGCAGGGCATTGATGGTCTCGCCGAGGGTGCTGGTGCGCACGACGGCGGGCAGGATACTGTCGGTAAAGCCGATGGCGGCGCGGTTCATCTTGCTGAATTCAAACAGCGAGAAGCCGCCGATAAAGGCCATCATCAGGCCGAGTACGGCAAAGCCGACGGTAAGTTTTTTGCCTATCGTCATGGTGTTCATGGCATGTCCTGCATGGGGGAAAACAAGTGGCATTGCTGGGCGCAGGCCTGGCCTGCGCCTTCACTACCCTCCTTGGCAGTACATCTCGTCCCTGTTGGCGCGCACAAGGGCGGGCCTGGGGGTGTCGGCGTCAACCAGACCGTCCGACAACACACAGAGCCATGGCGACCGGCACGGTCACAACTTTAGGTATTTTTCAAAAAAAGTGAGGGAAAGGAGACGGGGCCTGTCGGCGACAGGCCCCGGGAGCACTACCCTTTCAGACCACCGAGGAACTCGGCGCGGGTGTCGGGCTGGGTCTTGAAGACGCCGCCCAGGGAGGTGGTGGTGGTGTAGGAGGTGGAGTCCATCACGCCACGGGCCTTCACGCAGAAGTGGGTCGCCTTGATGCTGATGGCCACGTCCCTGGTGCCAAGCAGGGTCTGCAACGCCAGCAGGATCTGCTGGGTCAGCCGCTCCTGTACCTGGGGACGGCGGGCGAAGAACTGCACGATGCGGTTGATCTTCGACAGGCCAATCACCTTGCCGCGGGGAATGTAGGCCACGTGGGCAAAGCCGTCTATGGTGACGAAGTGGTGCTCGCAGGTGCTGGTGAGGCTGATGTCCCGCACCATGATCATCTCGTCCACCTTCATCTTGTTCTCGATCACCGTCACCTTGGGGAAGGTGGCATAGTCGAGGCCGGAGAAGATCTCATTCACGTACATCTTGGCAATGCGGTGAGGGGTCTCGGCCAGACTGTCGTCGGCCAGATCCAGTCCCAGCGTCTCCATGATGGCGCGCATATGACCTTCGATTTTTTCCTTTTTCTGCTGGCCGCTCAATTCATTGGCCACCAGAGGTGTCTCAAGGCCCTCGGCCTCGAGCGCCGCCCTGACCAACAGGGCTTCCTGGCTTAAGCTCGTCATCGTGTTTCTCTCCCACGCTCAGGGACTGTGCTGGCCTGCGGCATGGTGCCGCGGCGCAATCTTACAGGGCGATTATTGTCATAATTCTGTCTAACTCAAGCCCGGTGCCCGACTTTATGCCAAACCACCCCGTTTTGTCCGCACCGGCCTGCCCATTCGGGGGCAAGGCGCACGGCCGTGCCGCCTCTTCCCCACCTGCCATCCCGCGCAAGCCTCGCCCTGGTTACCCATCAGGAGGTAATTCAACGGGATAGCGCCCCATAATCCGATCACTCCGGGACATCTGCCCCCCATTACCGCACCTTCGGCCTGCCCATCGGAGCGGATTTTTGGGATAATCCGCCCCCTACACACCAGAGAGGTCATGATGATGGGATTCGATACCGGTGCACTCCTCCCCTTGGACAAGGCCCTGCAAGGGATGCTGGAACAACTCACCTGCTGCTGCGAGACGGAGCAGTTGCCCCTGCCCCAGGCGCTGGATCGGATCCTGGCCGAGGAGATAAGCTCCCCCCTCTTCGTCCCCCCCTTCGACAACGCCGCCATGGACGGCTATGCCGTGCGCCTGGCGGATCTCGCCGCCGGGGTGCCGCTCCTCGTGGCGGGCAAGGCCTTTGCGGGCCAGCCCTATGAGGGGGAGTGGCCCGCTGGCCACTGCATCCGCATCATGACCGGGGCCCCTGTGCCCCCGGGTGCAGACGCTGTGGTGATGCAGGAAGAAACGCAAGCCGGCGACAACGGGATCACTTTCCTGACCCGCCCCGTTGCTGGCCAGAACATCCGTCGCCGCGGCGAGGATCTGGCGCAGGGTGCCCAGGTGCTCGAAAGCGGCCTTCGCCTGAGCCCCAGGGAGCTGCCGCTGCTCGCCTCCCTTGGCATCGCGAACGTCACGGTGCGCCGTCCCCTCAGGGTCGCCATCTTCAGCACAGGGGATGAACTCAAGCCTCTGGGCACCCCGCTCCAGCACGGGGACATCTACGACTCCAACCGCTACGGGGTCAAGGCGATGCTGAGCCGCATGGGCTGTGAGTGCCTGGACCTTGGCATCATCCCCGATGATCCGGCTGCCCTGCGCACCGCCTTCTTGCAGGCCGACCGCGAGGCCGATGCCCTTATCACCACCGGGGGAGTCTCGGTGGGGGAAGCGGACTTCACCAAGCAACTGCTCGAAGAGCTCGGGGAAATTGGCTTCTGGAAGCTCGCCATCAAGCCGGGCAAACCCTTCGCCTTTGGCCGATTGCCAAACGCCTGGTTCTTCGGTCTGCCGGGCAACCCGGTCTCCGCCATGGTCACCTTCGATCAGCTGGTGCAACCGGCCCTGGCCAGACTGGCCGGTCAGCAGTTTGCACGCCCGCACCCCCTCCAGGCCCTGGCGACAGAGGCGCTCAAGAAGAGCCCGGGGCGCCTGGACTTCCAGCGCGGCATCCTGAGCGTGGGCCCGAATGGCCTCGAGGTACGCAGCACCGGCTCCCAGGACTCCGGGGTGTTCAGCTCCCTGTCCCGGGCCAACTGCTACATCGTGCTCGAACAGGAGCGCGGCAAGGTGGCCGCCGGTGAGACGATCACCGTCGAGCCCTTCTCGGGGCTGCTGCTGTGAGCGAGATCCTGAGCGACGCAGAACTCCTTCGCTACAACCGCCAGATCGTGCTCAAATCCTTCGACTTCGAGGGGCAGGAGGCGCTCAAGCAATCCCGCGTGCTGGTCATCGGCGCCGGGGGCCTCGGCTGCGCCGCCAGCCAGTATCTGGCGGTGGCCGGGGTCGGCCACCTCACCCTGGTGGATTTCGATCGGGTGGAGCTCTCCAATTTGCAGCGCCAGGTGCTGCACAGCGACGAGCGCATCGGCCAGCTCAAGGTGGAGTCCGCGGCGACGTCCCTGCGCGCCCTCACCCCCTGGCTCGAGGTGGAGACCCACGCCGCCCTCGCCGACGAGGCGCTGCTCGATGCCCTGCTGCCAGGCCATCAGCTGGTGCTCGACTGCACCGACAACGTCGCCATCCGCAACCTCCTCAACCAGCGTGCCCGCCAGCACAAGGTGCCCCTGGTCAGCGGCGCCGCCATCCGGCTGGAAGGGCAGCTCTGCAGCTTCACCTGGCAGGAGGATGAACCCTGCTACGCCTGTCTCAGCGCCCTCTTTGGCGATCAGGCCCTCACCTGTGTCGAGGCGGGGGTACTGGCCCCCGTGGTGGGGCTGGTGGGCAGTCTGCAGGCGCTCGAGGCCATCAAGCTGCTGGCGGGCATGGGCAAAAGCTACAGTGGCCGCCTGCTGGTGATCGACGGTCTGGGTGGCAGCTTTCGCGAGCTGAAACTGCCCAAACGCCCCGACTGCCCGGTCTGCTCAAGGCCCTGAGCTGCGCCCACAAAAAAGCCGAACCCCGGGGTTCGGCTTTTTTCATTGGGCTGCGGGTTGTCACAAAGGGCCTAGAAGATCCCCTTCGCCTTGACCTTCTTCATGCTCGCCACCTGATTCGAGAGATCTTCGATGAGGGGCTCGGCCAGCTCGGACGAGCCAGCCCCCCGGGCGGGCTGGCTGGCCAGGCGCTGGATCAGGCGGTGCTGCTCGCGAATGAGCCGGGACTGCTCCTCCAGCTGGCGGGAGAGCAGCTGGATGCTGCCCGCAAGGGGGGCCAGATCCGCCTCTCCCCCCGCCGTCGGCAGCTTGCCCGCGATGGCCTCTGCCAGCAAATCGTGATCGAGCGGGGCCGGCAACCCCTGCTTCAGCTCGTCCCAGAGCCCGGTGGGCTGCTGCTCGCCGATGCGGCTTACAATCTCGTCCACCAGGCTGTCCGGAAGTGGCGCAGCCGCCTGCTGACCCAGACGTTGAACGATTTCATCCGCCAGCCCCCGGTTGTCCCCCTGCCCCAGCTGGGGAGCCAGCCTGGCCACGATTTCATCGATTAGGGTATCGGTCGCCACGGGCGCACTCCCTTCCCCCAGATCGAAGCCGCAACTGGCGAAGACATGGCGCAGGGTCGAGAGGTTCACCTGCTCCGGGCCGAAGGCATTGGCCATCCCCTTGCACAGGTTCGGTGCCAGCACGTACAGGAACATGCCGCAGAGGTAGATGTCCTTGTGAAAACGGCTCTTGGAGAAGTCGAACTCCTCCACATCGTCCTGGATCTTGCGCGCCCGCTGATACCAGCTTTGCAAGATCCCGGCCGCATAGCGATCAGACTCCAGCGCACCCGGATCCATGAAGATGGAGAAGGTCATGCGCTTGAGTTGACTACTCATCGCCGACCTCGGCCATCACGGGCGCCTCACGGTACACCTCTTCCTCTTCTGTGGTGTAGAGGCAGATCTCCCGCGCCAGGGCGGACTGGGCATCGTCCAGCAGCTCCACCCGCTCACCCAGGGTCGGGTAGGCAGCCTTGATGGCATCGACGATCAGGGACGCGCCGCCACCGACCAGATAGATCCGGTTCGGGTTCTTGGCGAACTTCTTCGCCTCGTGAGCCACCTGGGAGCCGAGCTCGTCGATCTTGTTCTGCATCTTCTCGAGGATCTTCGGGATCTGGCTCTCGTCGTTGACCACGTCCCGCACGAAGCTCATGTCGTGGCGGCGCTTGATGAATTCGTTGGCCACCAGATAGCTCGAATCGCTGTCTGCCGCCGCCAGCGCCTTGCGGGTCGCGTCGGTTACCATGGAGACGCCGATCTCGTTGTTGCCATACACATCGGAAACGTCGTCAAACTCGCCGACGATGATCCCCATGTCCAGGGTGGTGCCACCGCAGTCGATCACCAGCGTCTTGGTGAACTCGTTGCAACCCGAGCCAATCAGGCGGGAGAGTGCCGCCGGCAGGCTTTCCGGCATCACCTCCACGCTGACGATGTTGAACAGCTCACCCTTGTTGAGGCTGATGGCCCGCATCAGGTTGCGGCGCTTCTTCTCGATCTTCTCTTCATTGCGCTGGCAGTCATCCGGGTTGTAGAACTCGGTGATGGGCAGGGTCACGGTGATGGCCACATCGCAGGGGGTCACGCCGGTCTGCAACAGGGCATGGTGCACGGAGAGCAGGTTGAGATCGTCGTACTGGTACTCCACGTGGGTGGTGGCCAGGGACTTGTCGGAGGTGGCGTCGTAGGTGTACTTGGTGTTGCCTATCTCGTAGTTGTAGATCTTCTTGTCCTTGCGCAAGGCGGCACTCTTCCAATCCTTGCGAAAGGAGTTGGGGGAGATGATGGTCTTGAGCACCTTGTTCTCAATCCAGCTCACCTTGACGTTGGTTGAACCATCGTCGATGGCCATTTTCATTACTTCAGACATGAGGAAATACCTGTTCAATAGGGCAAGATGGGTCCGATTGCCTTGCCATCTGCCACTGGCAAGGCGATCGGACCAATACATACACGGGGGATCAAGGTCAAAAGGCGACAAGTCTAATGGGTTTCTAAAATCCGGTGAAGCAAATGATTGAACCCGGCAGGATCTTCCGCCGGCCAGGCGTGGTGACCATCCGGGGTGTGGATGGTGGCATTGGGCAGGGAGGCGAACTGCTCCACCCGCCGCGCCAGGGGCAGATAGTCGTGACTGGTGGAGATGATGGCCACCGGCTGCCAGAGGGTGCCGAGACGAGCCCGCACCGACCAGCCGGGCAGCGCCTCCAGCAGCGCCTTGTAGGTCTTCTTTTTGTTGCGCACGAAGCGCCCCCGGAAGGTGTGGCGCACCTGGGCGAGATCGGGGCCGGGAAAGAGCTCGCGACCGAGCCACCACGCCAGCGGCCGCATGCCGAACCAGCGCAGCCACTTGAGGCGCATGGCATAGCGCTCCTGCTCCTTTGGCGTCTCCAGCAGAAATTCGCTGAAGCCGTTGACCAGCACCAACCCCTGCACCTTGTGGGGCAGTTGCAGCGCCAGCTCCAGCGCCACCATGGCACCGAGCGACAACCCCACTACCCAGGCAGGCTCGGGCTGTTCGTCGAGCCAGCGGGCCACATCCGCCGCCAGGGTGGGCACGTCAAAGGGCCCCTCCTGCATGCTCTGGCCGTGGCCGCGCAAGTCGATGGCCACCACCCGGTAGCGCTCGGAAAAACGCTCGATCTGCGCCTGCCAGTCGAGGCTGGAAGAGCCCAGCCCGTGCAGCAAGAGCAGCAAGGGCCCCTCCCCCGCACTGCGCAGGGCCAAGCCATGGGATTTCATTACCTGATTGCGACGCACCCGTCCCCCCTTTCTCGACGCCATGCCGGCCACTCATGACCAGCCAATCCGTACTCCGGTCCCCTGTCTACCCCTCTCCCACCAGGCTCACCGCCTTGATGTAGGCGTAGAGGCGCATGGCCGGCGTCAGGGCGAGCCGCTGCGCGGAGCGGCTGGTGATCCGGGTCAGCAGTATCTGCTGCCCGAGAGCCAACTGCAACAGGGTCTGCCCCGGTCGCACCTCCCGCACCTCCAGCAGCCGGGTCTCGAGGCAGTTGGAGAGGCTGGAGTGCACGATGGGCTCGGTGGCGATCACCAGATCCCGCGCCGCCACCTTGATCTGCAAGGGGCCTGCTTCATCGGGGGCATGCTCCATGGTCACCATCAGGGTCTGCTCCCCGAGTCGCAGGGTCGCCATCTGCTCGTGCTCGTCGTAGTAGGACAGGCTCGCCGATAGCATGACCCCGACGTCGTCGCGACTGGCCAGCGACAGGTCGGTGCGGGCGAAGATCTCCTCGGGGGTGCCCTGGGCCTCCACCCGTCCCTCTGCCAGCAGCACCAGTCCATCGCAGAGCAGGCTCACCTCCTCCATGGCGTGGCTGACGAAGATCATGGGGATGCCGCTCTCCTGCTGCAAGCCCTTGAGCACGTGGGCCTGATGGATGCGGCTGCGCCTGTCCAGCGCCGAGAAGGGTTCATCCAGCAGCAGCAAGTCGGGCTCGGCCAGCAAGGCCCTGGCCAGTGCCACCCGCTGACGCTGCCCGCCGGAGAGGCCGTGGGCCGGTTGCCCCAGCAGCTCGGCAAAGCCGAGGCGCGCAGCCAGATCCTCTGGCTGCCAGCGCCCCCTCCCCTTGCGAGCCGCCAGTTGCAGGTTGCCGAGCACGCTCAGGTGGGGGAAGAGACGAGCATCCTGAAACACCAGCCCGATGCGCCGCGCCTCGGGGGGCAGGGCTGCAAGCTCGCGCCCCTGCCAGCGCAGGGCATCGCCCGGGGCCCTGTCGAGCCCGGCGATGATGCGCAGCAGGGTGCTCTTGCCACAGCCCGAAGGACCGAACAGGCCGAGGATGCGGCTGGGGGGCAGCGCCAGATCACACGCCAGGGTGAAGGGGCCGAAATCACGTCTGGCCTTGAGGTAGAGGTTCATCCGAACAGCCTCCGTTGCCGGCGTTGCAGCACGCCGTAGACCAGCACCAGCATCACCAGGGAGAAGCTCATCAGGCCGCCTGCCAGAATATGGGCATTCTGGTAATCCATCGCCTCCACGTGATCAAACAGGGCGATGGAGAGCAGCTGGGTCTCCCCGGGAATGTTGCCGCCAATCATCAGCACCACCCCGAACTCCCCCAGGGTGTGGGCAAAGCCCAGCGCTGCCGCCATCACGAAGCTGGGCAACGTCATGGGCAGGATGATGCGAAAGAAGCGCTCAAACGGGCCCATCCCCAGGGTGGCGGCAGCCTCCAGCTCCTTGTTGCCCATGTTGACGAAGGCGGAGGTGAGGGGTTGTACCACGAAGGGGAGCGAATAGATGACGGAGGCGATGAGCAGGCCGAGGAAACTGAAGGCGAGCTGGGCCCCGAAGGTCTCCCGCCACCAGTCACCGAGGCCGTACTCCGGGGAGAAGGCCAGCAGCAGATAGAAACCGAGCACGGTGGGCGGCAGCACCAGCGGCAGGGCCACCATGGCCTCCACCAGAGGGCGCAGCCGGTGCTGGCTGCGAGACAGCCACCAGGCGAGCGGCGGCGACAGCAGCAGCAGGATGGCAGTGGTGCTGGCCGCCAGTTTCAGGGTCAGCCAGACCGCCAGCAGATCCCCTTCACTCATAGGGTCCCCTCTCGGGTGTCGATAAAAAACAGGGCGCCGTCATGACGGGCGCCGCCTTGGGACACGTCAGGCACCGGATCTGGCCAGCACGGAGCTGGCCGGCAGACGCCGGGCGCTTACTGCGGCAGGGCGTAACCCGCCGCCTTGATCTGCGCCTGTCCCGGCCCCTTGAGCCAGGCGACCAGGGCATCCACCGCCGCCCCTTTCTTCAGCACCAGGGCCTGCTGCTCGATGGGGGGATAGAAGCTGGCCGGCACCGCCCAGGCTTCGCCGGTCTTGCCCGCCTCCACCAGATTGGCCCAGGCGACAAAGCCCAGCTTCGCATTGCCGGTGTCGACGAACTGCCAGGTCTGGCTGATGTTGGTGCCGGTCAGCACCCGATACTGCTTGGGATCGATCTTGAGGTGAGCCAGGGTCGCCATGGCGGCGGCGCCATAGGGCGCTGTCTTGGGGTTGGCGATGGCCAGCTCCCCCTGCCAGTAGCGCAAGGTGGCCTCATCAGGAGCAGGCCCCCCCTTCTGCCAGAGGCCGAGCTGACCGATGGCATAGGTGAAGCGTTCGCTCCCCTTGCCTTCCGACTCCAGCTTTTGAGGGGTCGCCACGTCGGCCGAAAGGAAGAGATCGAAGGGCGCACCGTGGGTGATCTGGGTATAGAGCACGCCGGTGGCCGCCGAACTGATGACGACGCTGTGGCCGGTCTTGGCGGTGAACTCCTTGCCGATGCGCTCTATGGTGCCCTTGAAGTTGGCAGCCACCGCCACCTTGACCTCGTCAGCCAGCACAGCACCGCTGTACATGGCGCCGGCGCCCAGCACCAACACGGATACCCATCTCTTCATTCCGTTGCTCCTTATGTTCCGGCACGGCCGGATCGATTGACACGAGCTCGAGGCTCACTCCCCTTGTTGCCAGCGGGCCAGGGCGGCGTCATCGCTCGCCCTGGCCTCGACCCAGCGTTGCACCCCGTCGGCGGTCAGCTCTTTTTTCCAGAACGGCGCCCGGGTCTTCAAGAAATCCATGATGAAGTGGCAGGCCTCGAAAGCCGCCTCGCGGTGGGCGCTGCTCACCACCACCAGCACGATCTGATCCCCGAGCAGCAGCTCGCCGATGCGGTGAATGAGGGTGCACTCCTGCAGGGGCCAGCGGCTGCGGGCCTCGGCCACTATGTTCGCCAGCGCCTTCTCGGTCATGCCGGGGTAGTGTTCGAGGGCCAGCCCCTTCACCTGCTCCCCCTGATTGAAGTCGCGCACCTTGCCGACAAAGCTGACAATCGCGCCTGTGTCCTGCCGGGCAGCAAGGCGGGCATATTCGTCCGCCAGCGAGAAGTCATCCCGCTGCACCAGAATGCGATCGGTCATGGTTGTCTCGCTCATCATCAGCCTCCGGTCACCGGCGGGAAGAAGGCGACCTCATCCCCGTCATGGAGGGGGGTATCCAGCGGCACCAGGGTCTGGTTGACCGCCACCAGGAGCTTGCCGGATTCGAGCGCCAGCGCCCACTTGTCACCTCGCTCGCTCAAGGCGGCGCGAAGGACATCGGCACTGGCGTAGTCGCAAGGCAGGCTGAGCTCGTCGCAGCCGACCAGCTCACGCACCTGGGCAAAAAACAGAACCTTGATCATGCCTGCTCTCCTTTGGTCGCACCCAGCTGGAAATGACCGGACTTGCCGCCCTTTTTCTCCACCAGACGCACCTGCTCAATCACCATGTCCTTTTGCACCGCCTTGCACATGTCGTAGATGGTCAGGGCCGCTACCGAGGCGGCGGTGAGCGCTTCCATCTCCACCCCGGTCTTGCCCGAGAGCTTGCACAGGGTACGGATATGGACCCGATTGTGCGCCGCCTGGGGGGCTATCTCGACCTCCACCCGGGTCAGGGCCAGGGGATGGCACAGGGGAATGAGGTCGGCGGTCTTCTTGGCCGCCATGATGCCGGCGATGCGGGCGGTGGCGAACACGTCCCCCTTGTGGTGCTGACCGCTCAGGATCAACGCCAGGGTCTCGGGGGCCATGGTCACGAAAGCCTCGGCGCGGGCCTCGCGTTCGGTCACCTGCTTGTCGGTGACATCCACCATGTGGGCCTCGCCGCTCTGGTTGAGATGGGTCAGGTTCATCTATGCCCCTATCGAAAAATAAGATGGATGATCCGGGTTTACTCCCGGGATCACAGATGGGTCACGAAGTTGCACGGCCGGGTACGGGCGTCGAGCTGATCCCGGATAAGCTGTTCCCAGCCCAGGCGGCAGGCGCCGGTGGAGCCGGGCAGGCAGCAGATCAGGGTGCGATTGGCGAGCCCGGCCAGGGCACGGCTCTGCATGGCGGAGCCTTTTATCTCGGCAAACGAGAGCTGGCGGAACATCTCGCCAAAACCCTGCACCGTGCGCTCGAACAGCACGCCGACCGCCTCGGGCACCCGGTTCTGCTCGTTGAAGCCGGTGCCGCCGTTGATGAGCACCACCTGGACTCCCTCGTCGGCAATCCAGTCGCTCACCTGGGCGCGGATGCGAAACAGGTTGTCTGGACAGAGCGCCCGGTCGGCCAGCACGTGGCCGGTCTGGGTCAGGGCCTCGACCAGATAGTCCCCCGAGCTGTCATCGGCAGCGGTGCGACTGTCGGAAACCGTCAGGACGGCGATCTTGAGAGGGATGAATTCGCTGTGTTTGGGTGCCATTGGGGCCATTCCTGTCAATCATTGACCACGAGAGGATGAGGTGAACGCGCCGCACCGTGGTGCCAGCCATGAAAGGAGCCGGTGGGCGCCGCGTTGCCGGGAAGGGATTCTATCAAAAGATGTCTGGCTGGGGGGCGTCATTGCCCATTAATCTCGAAGGCCGCCGGATCCCGAGGATCCGGCGGCCTTCCCATCAGAAGCCTGGCACCCCTTTCATGTCAGGCAGTTGGTGCGCAATCCCCTTGTGGCAGTCGATGCAGGTGTTGGCCCCGCTTGCCAGGTTGGTGGAGTGCATCTGGGCGGCCCGACGCCCTTGCAGGGAGAAGTCCATGTACTCGAAGTTGTGGCAGTTGCGGCACTCGCGCGAATCCGTCTCCTTCATCCGCTGCCACTCCCGCTCGGCCATCTCGCGCCGGTGCGACTCGAACTTCTCGCGGGTGTCCACCTTGCCGGTGATCATGCCCCACAGCTCCTTGGAGGCCTGCACCTTGCGGATGATCTTGTAGGTCCACTCGTGCGGCACGTGGCAATCCGGGCAGCTGGCCCGCACGCCGGAACGGTTGGCATAGTGGATGGTGTCGCGGTACTCCACGAACACGTTGTCCTTCATCTCGTGGCAGCTGGTGCAGAACTTTTCGGTGTTGGAGGCTTCCATGGCGGTGTTGAAACCGCCCCAGAAGATCACCCCGCCGAAGAAGCCCATCAGCAGCAGTACCCAGAGGGCTGCCTTCGAGGGGGACTTGAAGGTGGTCCACAGACGCTGGATAAAGCCGGGTAATTTCATCTATGGGTTCCTCAGTTCAAGGCTTCAACTGGTTTAAACGTATTTTCCACCAGCGGCTTGGCATCCGCTTGCGGCACGTGGCACTGCAGGCAGAAGTAGCGGCGGGGGGACACTTCTCCCAACGTCATGCCGTCACGGGTCTCGAAGTGGGTCGGGCTGATCTTGGGGGCCTTCATGGCGCTGGCGTTCTTGAAGCTGTGACAGGCCAGGCACTTGTTGACCTTGTTGTCCACTTCATAGTTGCGGGTGTCGTGGGGGATCAGCGGGGGCTGATGCATGTACTGGCGATCGTAGAGATCACCATCCTTGCGAAAGTTCTTCATGGGGGCCGCATCGGCATCCGTCACCAGATCCGTGCTCCCCCGTTCCGACTTGATGCCCCCCGTGCTGTTGGTGATCTCGGGGACTGCCGCCATCAAGGAACCTGCCATCAGACAGGCCAGCATTGCTCCAATCAGCTTCTTCATTATTTGTTCTCCGACGTTTTCTCTGCCTTGACGGCAAAACCTACAGTGATTTCAAAAACTTGCTCCGCGCAGACATCGATGCAACGGCCGCAGTTGGTACACTCCTGAGCCGCAATCAAGGGCCCGTGACCACGCTTGGCACCGTGAACGGGGCCGCGCAGGATGGGACGTTCCGGACAGACCGCATAACAATCCATGCAGTTGCTGCACCGCTCGCGCCCCTTGGCAGAAATCTTGATGAACCCGACCCGGTTGACCAGGGCATAGAAGGCCCCCACCGGACAGAGGTGACCGCACCAGCCCCGCTCCACCACAAAAAGGTCGAACAGGAACAGCACCGCCAGCAGGCCCCAGCCTGCCCCCATGCCAAACAGCAGGCCCCGCAGGGTGAGCGACACCGGGTTGACCAGCTCCCACACCAGCACGCCTGTGATGGCCGGCGCCACCAGCACCATGGCCAGCAGCCAGTAGCGGGTAGCGCGGTTGAACTGACCATTGCCCTTGAGCCCGAGCCGCCCCCTGAGCCAGGCGGCGGCATCGGTGACCAGGTTGACCGGACAGACCCAGGAGCAGAACACCCGCCCCCCGACCAGCCAGTAACCCGCGAGCACCAGCCCGGCCCCGAGCCACAGGGTGGGGATGGGCCACTGGCCCGCCGCCACCGACTGCAACAGGGTCAGGGGATCCGTGAGGGGCACCGTCTCCAGCAGCAGGGAGCTGGAGAGGTTGCCCTTGAGGATCCAGATGCCCGCGAGCGGCCCCAGCAGGAACAGCCCCAGCACCCCGAACTGGCAGAGCCGGCGCAGCAGCAGGAAGCGGTGGGCACGCCACCACCCCAGCCTGGCCGTGGCCTCGGCCCCTGGATACCGACTCATAGGCCCTCCGGTTTGCGGGTCGGCAGGGTCAGTCGCTCACCGATGAGGGACTTGCCCGCCTTCTCCTTCTCTTCCCAGCCGAGCCGGTAGTGGTGACCCAGCTCCCCCTTGGCAAGCCCGCGAGGTACCACCTTGATGGCCGCCTCCTCCAGCACGCAGGCGTGCTCGCACTTGCCGCAGCCGGTGCAGAGATCGCTGTGCACCGTGGGCAGGAACATGGCGTGCTTGCCGGTGCGCGGGTTGTGTTGCAGCTCAAGGGTAATGGCCTTGTCGATGAGGGGGCAGACCCGGTAGCAGACGTCGCAGCGCAGCCCCAGGTAGTTGAGGCAGGTCTCGTGATCGATGAGCACCGCCACTCCCATCCGCGCCTGATCGATGTCGGTCATGGCCCTATCCAGCGCCCCGCTCGGGCAGGCCACCACGCAGGGGATGTCGTCACACATCTCGCACGGGACGGCGCGCGCCTTGAAGTAGGGGGTGCCGGTGGTCACGGGTTCAAACAGCCGGGCGAGCTTGAGGGTGTCGTAGGGGCAGGCCAGGGCGCAGAGTCCACAGCGCACGCAGGCGCCGAGAAACTCGGCCTCGTCGAGGGCCGCCGGCGGGCGCAGCACCTGGGCAGGCAAAGCCTGCACCTGCTGGCGCGCCACGCCGCCAAGCCCGGCCCCGAGGAGTCCCACGGAGCAGGCCCCCTTGGCCATGTCGGCCAGAAACTGCCGCCGACTACGACTCATCTCGCGCTCCCCCGCCTTATGCCTTGACGACCTTGACGGCGCACTTCTTGTAATCCGTCTCCTTGGAGAGCGGATCCGTGGCGTCCAGGGTCAGCTTGTTGACCAGCTGGCTCGCATCGAAGAAGGGCATGAACACCAATCCCTTGGGCGGACGGTTGCGGCCGCGGGTCTCGACCCGGGTCTTCACCTCGCCCCGGCGGGAGGAGACGATCACCTCTTCACCACGGCGCACGCCACGGGCCTTGGCATCTTCCGGGTGCATAAAGAGCACCGCATCCGGGAAGGCGCGATAGAGCTCGGGGACCCGACGGGTCATGGTGCCGGTGTGCCAATGCTCCAGCACGCGGCCGGTGGAGAGCCACATGTCGTACTCTTTGTCCGGAGCCTCGGCGGCGGGCTCATAGGGCAGCGCGAAGATGACCGCCTTGCCGTCGGGCTTGCCGTAGAAGCGCACCCCCTCCCCCGCTTTCACGTAAGGGTCGAACCCTTCGCGATAGCGCCACAGGGTCTCCTTGCCGTCCACCACAGGCCAGCGCAGGCCGCGGGCTTCGTGATACTGATCGAACGGCGCCAGATCGTGGCCATGGCCGCGACCGAAGGAGGCGTACTCCTCGAACAGCCCCTTCTGGACGTAGAAACCAAAGTGCTCGGCCTCGTCGTTCAGGGCCCCCTTGCTCTGCTCTTTCGGGAACTGGTTCACCTGGCCGTTGGCATAGAGCACGTCGAACAGGGTCTTGCCCTTCACTTCCGGCATCTTGGCAATCAACTCAGCCGGCCACACCTCTTCCACAGTGAAGCGCTTGGAGAACTCCATCAGCTGCCACAGGTCGGACTTGGCCCCTTCCGGTGCCTTCACCTGCTGGTGCCAGAACTGGGTGCGACGTTCGGCGTTGCCGTAGGCCCCCTCTTTCTCCACCCACATGGCGGTGGGCAGGATGAGGTCGGCCGCCTGGGCGGTCACGGTCGGATAAGGGTCGGAGACCACGATGAAGTTGGCCGGGTTGCGATAACCGGGCAGCGCCTCTTCATTCATGTTCGGGCCGGCCTGCATGTTGTTGTTGCACATCACCCAGTAGGCGTTGAGCTTGCCATCCTTGAGCATGCGGTTTTGCAGCACGGCGTGGTAGCCCACCTGCTCCGGGATGGTGCCTTCCGGCAGCTTCCAGATCTTCTCGGCGATGGCGCGGTGTTTGGGATCAGTGACCACCATGTCCGCCGGCAGACGGTGGGCGAAGGTACCCACTTCACGGGCGGTACCACAGGCGGAGGGCTGGCCGGTCAGGGAGAAGGGGCCGGAGCCCGGCTGGGAGATCTTGCCGGTCAGCAGGTGGATGTTGTAGCAGAGGTTGTTGGCCCAGACGCCACGGGTGTGCTGGTTGAACCCCATGGTCCAGTAGGAGACCACCTTCTTGTCCGGATCCGCATAGATCTGGGCCAGCTTCTCGAGCTTGTCCTTGGGCACGCCGGAGAGCTTGGAGACGGACTCCAGATCGTAATCCGCCACGAACTTGGCGAAGTCGTCGAAGCTCATGGGGGTGGAGTCGCCGCTGTCCGGGTTCTTGGCCTTTTGCTGCAGCGGGTTGGTGGGACGCAGGCCGTAACCGATGTCGGTCACCCCTTTGCGGAACTGGGTGTGCTTGTTGACGAACTCCCAGTTCACCTTGTCGTTCTGGATGATGTAGTTGGCGATGTAATTGAGGATCGCCAGATCGGTCTGGGGGGTGAACACCAGTCCGTTGTCCGCCAGCTCGAAGCTGCGGTGCTCGAAGGTGGAGAGCACGTGCACCTGCACATCCTGGTGGGACAGACGGCGATCGGAGATGCGCGACCAGAGGATGGGGTGCATCTCGGCCATGTTGGAGCCCCACAGCACGAAGGCGTCGGCCTGCTCGATGTCGTCGTAGCAGCCCATGGGTTCATCCATGCCGAAGGTACGCATGAAGCCCACTACCGCGGAGGCCATGCAGTGACGGGCATTGGGATCCAGGTTGTTGGAGCGCAGGCCTGCCTTCATCAGCTTGGCGGCGGCATAGCCTTCCCAGACGGTCCACTGGCCGGAGCCGAACATGCCGACGGCGGTCGGGCCCTTCTCTTTCAGGGTCGCCTTGAACTTCTCGGCCATGATGTCGAAGGCCTGATCCCAACTGATGGGGGCGAAGTTGCCGTTCTTGTCGAACTTGCCGTTCGTCATGCGCAGCATGGGCTGGGTCAGGCGATCCTCCCCGTACATGATCTTGGAGAGGAAGTAGCCTTTGATGCAGTTCAGGCCACGGTTGACCGGTGCATCGGGATCCCCCTGGGTCGCCACGACGCGGCCAGCCTGGGAGCCCACCAGCACGGAGCAGCCGGTCCCGCAGAAGCGGCACGGCGCCTTGTCCCAGGTGATGGCGGTCTTGTCGGTACTGGTGATCAGATTCGCCGCCAGAGTGGGGGCACTGACACCGGCCACGGCAGCGGCTGCCGCCACCGCATTGGCCTTCATAAAGTCGCGTCGACTCAGCTTCATGACATATCCTCGCATTGCTTAATCACATCAATGACAGCCATTGTGACGAGCCGCGCTGGCTCAGCTCCATGGCGCTTTATTCCTTTGCTCTGGGCTTTTCGTTCATCGAACGCAGACAACAGACCCGGCATCCCGTGTATTACCCGTGGCGGTCAGCGAACGACTCTTGCGCTTCTGCCACATGACGCCTTATTCCCCATCTTCGGCGTCCATTTCATCGAACTGGTGGTAGATCAGGGCCGCAGAGAGCACCCCGGGCAACCCCTGAATGGTGTCGATGGCCGCCATGATGGGGCGCTGGCTCGGCCCCTCCAGGGTCACCACCAGCTTGCCCTCCTCGCTGACGGCGTGGATCTCGGCCCCGTCCAGGGTCGCAATCCGCTCTGCCAGGGCGTGGCGCAGATCGGGCTGGGTCAGCACCACCAGGCTGGATACATGGAACTCTTCTCGCGTCATATTACCGTTTTCCAACTTGTTCGTCTCTTGGGTCATCGCGAAGCTTCGCCACGAGACAGACCGATGCTGATGCTGCCCACCGGGCAATCCGCCACGCAGGCCCCGCAGCCGTTGCACGACTCGGCATGGATGCTGGGGGTGGGTACGCGCCCCAGCCGGGGGGAAAAGCGGATGGCCTGCTGCTCGCAGCTGTCCTGACAGCGCTGGCAGAACACCTGGGCCGTGGCCAGACAGCCCGCCTCGATATGGGCCACATACTCCCAGGGTGTCTGGGTTGTCGGCCTGAACACCGGCGCCTGGCAGGCGCTGACGCACTCGGTGCAGAAGGTGCACTCGCCGCGGTGAAAATCCACCGTGGGGAAGCCCCCGTCTCCCTTGATCAGGATCTGCTCCGGACAGGCCGCCAGACAGTCGCCGCAGCGGGTACAGCCGGCCACGAACTCGTCCCAGGAGACGGACCAGGGCAACTGGATCCCGGCTTTGGGGGCGCTCAGGCGTCCCCGAAAAAGGCCTCTGCGTGACAAGTTGACCCCGTCGGTCATATCGACTCCTCTTTTCGGGGGCGGATGCCCCCGCGCGGATCCCGTGACTGGCATTTTCAATACCAATTATAAGCGTGGGTGTATATTGCGGCCCTGACAAGTCAGGGGATATACCACCAGGGAGATAAACAGGGGGGATTCTTGCGCTGGATCAAACCCTTGGCGCAATTAGACACAGCAGGGGCAAGGTAAATTACCCCTATGTGAGGATTGATAATTAATCGAAGGTTATTTGAGGTGCACGGCGGCTGTCAGCCGCCGATGGAGGCCAGGTGGGGGGTCATGCCTGCATTGCCTTCATGGAGGCGATGGGTGGCGGCCTTGCCGGTCAGTGCCTGGCGAATACGCCATTGCAGCGCCTTCTGCTGGCTGTCATCGGTGAGCAGATCCCGCAGTTCCACCCCGTTGTCGCCAAAGAGACACAGGTGCAGCTTGCCCTTGGAGGAGACCCGCAGCCGGTTGCAACCGGCGCAAAAATCCTTGCTGTAAGGCATGATGAGTCCCACCCCGCCCCTCGAGTCCGGATGCGTGAACACCTGGGCTGGGCCATCATCCAGGCCGCGCAGTTGCTGCACCCAGCCGCTCTCTTGCAGGCGCTGCTTGATGAGTTCACCGCTGGTATGGTGATCGCGAAACAGGGCGTCCATCTCGCCGGTCTGCATCAGTTCGATGAAACGAAGCTCGATGGGTTTGTCCCGGATCCAGGCGAGGAATGTCTCGAGCTGATGATCATTGAGCCCCTTGAGTAGCACGGCGTTGATCTTGACCGACCGGAAACCGGCACTCAGGGCGGCGTCTATCCCCGCCATCACCTCCGCCAGCTTGTTCTCGCCGGTGATCTGGTGGAACTGACGGGGATCCAGGCTGTCGACGCTGACGTTCAGGGCCGTCAGCCCCGCATCGAACCACTCGCGGGCACGCTCCTTGAGGCGATACCCGTTGGTGGTCATGGCCACCTTCTCGATGCCGGGGGTATTGGCCACGGTCTCGATGATGGCCGTGAAGTCGCGGCGCAGGGAGGGCTCGCCTCCGGTCAGACGCACCTTGCGCGTCCCCATGGCGGCAAACCCGGAGACGACGCGACGGATCTCCTCCTGGGAGAGGAAGGACTGGCGCCCCTCACCATCTCCTTTCGGCGGGTGATAGCCGTCCGGCAGACAGTAGGTACAGCGGAAATTGCAGACGTCGGTGACCGACAGACGCAAATAGTAAAAGCGACGGGAAAAACCATCTTCAAGTGGCAACATAAACACCTTTCCAAATACGGGAGGCCAGGGCATTTCTTTCCTGACCCTTTCAGCTCGAGCATCGGCTGACGGCGATCTCCCCCTATCTCAATGACTTAGGCAAAATCGCTCGGAGTTCATCTAGTTTTTCGATGCTAGCACAACTTGGAGTACACTCCCATGCTACTTTGTGGGGTCTTTGTGGGTGAAAAGGGAGCCGGTCGGCATGGGAAAATGGTTCAGAGTGCAGTCGGTCAGCAGCGCCATCGGTCGCTCCATGGTGCTGATCCTGTTCATGGCCAGCCTGATCGCCGTGGTGGCCATGGTCACCCTCTTCTATTCGGTTCCCGATGCCAAGGCCATCAACCTGTCGGGATCCCTGCGCATGCAGGCATACCGCATGGCCTATGAAATCGAGAAGGATCAGGTCGTCCTCGGTCGGCTCGCCCAGTTTGAACAGACCCTTCATGCCCCCGAGCTGCAGGAGACCCAGCGCTGGATCACGCCCGCCTCCCTGCGCCGCACCTATGGTGAAGTCCTCTTGCAATGGCAAGTGATGCGCGAACACATCGAGAATGCCACGCCCAGCCGTTATACCGACAATACGGAACAGTTCGTCGCCGCCATCGATGACTTCGTCAACCAGATGCAGTACCACGTGGAGTTCAAGGTTCGCATGCTGGCCCTGGCAGAGGGGTTGGGTCTGCTCGCCATCATCACCATCGCCTGGTGCACGGTGCGCTTCACCCGCCAGCAGGTGGTGGCCCCCCTCAACCAGCTGGTCTATTGCGCACGCCAGATCCAGCGTCAGGAGTTCGATCTCACCCTGCCCCCCCACTGTGAAAACGAGCTGGGAGAGCTGTCGGGGGCGTTCGCGACCATGGCCGACGAGCTCGGCAAGCTCTATCGGGAGCTGGAGAGCAAGGTGGAGGAGAAAACGGCCAAGCTGCAACAGGCCAACGACACCCTCTCCTTCCTCTATTCCACCGCCCAGAAACTGCACGCGGCGCCCCTCAGCCGCCGCACCCTGCAAAAGCTGCTGGAGCGGGCCGCCGCCCACCAGCACATCGAGTTCATCCGCCTCACCCGCTTCGAGCACAATGCGATGCCGGTCTACATCACTGGGCGCAAGGGGTGGCCGGGGGATCTGGCCGCCGTGGTGAGCTTTTACCTGCAGATGGATGACGAGGAGTACGGCCGGCTCGACTTGATAAGCGACCACCCCATCGACGAGCGGCTGATGAAGAACTTCTCCATGTTGCTGGCCCAGGTGCTGCACAAGGATCAGACCCTGCTGCAGCACCAGCGCCTGCTGCTGATGGAAGAGCGCGCCGTCATCGCCCGTGAACTGCACGACTCCCTCGCCCAGGCCCTCTCTTACCTGAAGATCCAGGCCACGCTGCTCAAGCGCTCCTTCGCCAAGGGGGACAGGGCCAAGACCGAGGCAGCCATGGAGCAGATCGACGAGGGACTCAGCAATGCCTATACCCAGTTGCGCGAACTGCTCGGCACCTTCCGCCTCAGCATCGGCGATGCCAACCTGGGTGAAGCCATCGCGGTCATGCTCGAGCAGCTCAAACCCCAGACGCACGCCGACATCAGGCTCCAGTACGGACTGACGGACACCGACCTTGAAGCGGGGCAGCACATCCACATCCTGCAGCTGATCCGTGAGGCAGTGCTCAATGCCATCAAGCATGCCAGTGCGCGGCACATTGACGTTAGCTGTGAGACCCTGGCTGATGGTAACATCCAGGTTCAGATTGCAGACGATGGTGTTGGAATAAGGGGCGCAAGCTCGGCGGTGAATCACTACGGTCTCAGCATCATGAATGAACGCGCCAGCAAATTGCGCGGCCAGTTGACCATCAGTGAACCGCCCTCCGGGGGCACCCGCATACACCTGACCTTTCCCACCAGCCTAACAAGAGACGCCTGATGGACGAGATGAAATACAGTGTTCTGGTCGTGGATGACCACCCCCTGATGCGCAAGGGAATTGTGCAACTGCTGGAGTTGGAAGATAACATCGACGTGGTTGGCGAGGCCTCCAACGGCACCGACGCCGTGGCCATGGCCAAGGAGTCCGAACCGGACCTTATCCTGCTCGACCTCAACATGAAGGGGTTGTCAGGTCTCGATACCCTCAAGGCGCTGCGGGCCGAAGAGGTGACTTCCCGCGTGGTGATCCTGACCGTCTCTGACGCCCGCCAGGATGTGGTTGCCCTGCTCAAGGCAGGCGCGGACGGCTATCTGCTCAAGGACACCGAGCCTGACATGCTGCTGGCCCAGCTGGCTGACGTGATGACCGGCAAGCAGATCCTGAGCGAGCCGCTACGTCCCTATCTCGAGAACATCTACGAGCTAGACCACCTGCAGCAGAAGCTGGAGAGCCTGACCCGACGCGAGATGCAGATCATGCGTGAAATCGCCAAGGGGTTGTCCAACAAGCAGGTCGCCTCCGTGCTCCATATCTCCGAGGGAACCGTCAAGGTCCACGTCAAGAGCCTGCTGAAAAAGCTCGAGGCCCAAAGCCGCGTCGAAGCAGCCGTCATGTACCTGGAACAGCGCAACTGAGGTCCCGGCCTCCGCCAGCAAGGGGCCACCATCCGTGCCTCCTTGCTGGCCCCCTCTTCTTTTCCCCAAATGGCGCGGAACCCGGTGCTCTATTGAGTAGATGGATTATTATTTTCATGACATCGCACGGGAAGGAAACATCGACATGACCTTTGAGCAGATAGAGCTGGTCCAGAAAGCCTGGGGCAGGGTGAGCGCCCTGAACAACAGCTATGTCCAGGAGGTTTATGAAGAGCTGTTCAGATTGTCCCCCGAACTCAGGGCCCTCTTTCCCCCACATCAGGAGCTGCCCGTTGCCAAGGTGTCGGACACCCTGAACACCGTCATCACCAGCCTCTCCCAACTGGATGCACTGGGTTTCATCATTCGCGATCTCGGCAGGCGTCACCAGCGATTCAACGTTCAACCCCACCAGTTTGCACTGCTCAAACAGGCGCTGACCCAGGTGCTGGCACGGCGTCTCGGCAGTGGTTTTACCCCGGCACTGGCACAGGCCTGGTCAGATGTATGACGAGATAGCCGCCCTGATGCTGGACGGCATGACACAGCACACCGAATTCACCACCTGATCCCCTGGCCTTTGCCCCCAATCGCTGAATGGGTCTGTAACAGGCATTTTGCATGAATCAAATTTGCAATATGCGAAAATAGACTCATTCTGCACACAGGGTATGTTCGGCGCCCTTACACCTCACCTGAATCCCTTTCGCACTGCCTTGCCTGCATTCGCGACATCAAATCACAATAGATTGATTTTAAATGGATATTAAAAATAACCACGGGAAATGACTCACCCCTTCGCCACGCCACCTCTCTCTGGCACGGTCACTGCATTGTCACATTCAGCAATGACTGATTAGGAGGATGGAACATGAAACTTCAACAACTGGCACTGTTCCCCTTGCCGTCCCACATTCTGCCCGGTGGCAAGCTCCCCCTTCGCCTGTTCGAGCCGCGCCACCTGCAGATGCTCAAGGAGTCCTTCCTCGAGGATCGTGGCTTTGGCATCGTGATGGAAGAGACCACCAGCACGGGCACCTGCGGACGGATTCTCCCGGTCGGCACCCGCGTCAAGGTGACTGATTTTTATACCCTCAACGACGGTTTGCTCGGGGTCACCGTGCTCGGCCTTGAACGCTTCTGCATCCACGAGATGGAAACGGATAGCGCAGGCCTCAGGCACGCCCAGGTCGAGCCGTTGCCCAACTGGCCGAGTGCGGATTCTGATGTCAGCGACAACCAGCTGGTCAGCCGATTGAGAGAGGTCTTTGCACAATACCCGGAACTGGATGAGCTCTACCCGGACAAGCAGTTCGACGATGCAGCCTGGCTCTGCCAACGCTGGCTCGAGATCCTGCCCATGCCGATCTATGAAAAACAGATGTTGATTGCCAAACAGAACAGTGAAGCGGCGCGCCAGTTCTTGCGCCGACTGATCGCACAGTGAGTCAAAGAGTGAGTCAACGGTTGGTTTGCAAAACGCGAATTCTCGGCACTGCATTCTTATAATGAAAAAGTGAGAATTGCATTTTGCAATCACGGTAGCGATAAATAACACACAATTCAGCTACAGGCCGCAAATAACAGGTTTTGAAAAGTTGGCACGACTTTTTCATATAAAACCGTACAACCCGATTTATCCCGTGCTCTCTTCAGTATTTGCTGAAGAATTGGTCAACCACCAGGTTGACCATTTTTTTTACCCAAAATCGGCCGACATCACCTGCAATGGCGGAGCAGGCAGCTTCGCAGCCTGGCAAGACTGATGGGTTTGGCCAGAAAATCGTTCATGCCCTGGGCAAGGCAGCGGGCCCTGTCCTCCATCATGGCATTGGCCGTCAACGCGACGATGGGCACCTCGCACCCCATGTCCCGCAGGCGCCGGGTCGCCTCCAGCCCATCCATCTGCGGCATCCGCATATCCATCAGGACAAGGTCCGGCTGCTGCTTCGCCACCTGTGCCAAGGCCTCCAGACCATTGCCTGCCAGCCTCACCCTGCACACCAGCTTCTGCAGCATCAGGGATACCACCAGCTGATTGACCGGACTGTCTTCCACCACCAGCACATCCAGCTCCAGTCTGGCGCACTCTTCACTGCCGGGGGCGGTGGCCGGAGCACAGGGAGAGGCCATCCCGGGCAGCTCGAACCAGAAGCAGCTTCCCAGTCCAGGCGTGCTCTGCACGCAAATATCTCCCCCCATCAGCTGCACCAGCCGCCTGCAGATGGCCAGTCCGAGCCCCGAGCCGGAGAAGCGGCGGGTTGCCGAACTGTCGACCTGATAGAAGGGTTCGAACAGCAACGCCTGATCCTCGGTGGAGATGCCGATCCCCGTGTCGCTGACCATGACCCCCAACTTTTCCTCCTCCCAGGTCAACGCCAGACGCACGCTGCCGGCGGAGGTGAACTTCACGGCATTGCCAAGCAGGTTGCCTATCACCTGGGAGAGGCGGACGGCATCCCCTTGAAGGCGTTCGGGGAGCGTCTCATCCAGGTGCCAGTGCAGTGTGATGCCCTTGGCACTGGCCTGTGCCTGTAAGGGCTCCACCAGGGCACGGCACAGCTCGGCTGGCTGAAAGGGTTCACAGTGCAGCGTCAGGGTATGTGACTCTATTTTCGAGAAATCGAGCACATCGTCGATGATGGTCTGCAACAGATGCGCAGAGTGGGTGGCATGGCCGATGAGGGTCTGTTGCGGAGTGTCGAGCCGGCCGTGCTGCAGCAGATCCAGCATTCCCAGCACGGCGTTCATGGGAGAGCGGATCTCGTGGGTCATCATGGCGAGGAACTGGGATTTGGCACGGTTGGCCGTCTCGGCATCGTCCCGCGCCCGCGCCAGCTCCTGCTCGCGGCGGATCTGGCTACCTATCTCCCGCGCCGTGCCCCGATAGCCGAGGAAGCGGCCACCGGCATCATGGCAAGGCTCCGCATTGATCTCCATCCAGCAAGGCCCGCCCGCCAGCATCACCTGGGCCCGCATTCCCCGCACCGGCAGATGGTGGGCGATCAGGTGCCGGTAGTGGCTCCAGGCCGTGTCCTGCTTGTCGTGGGCAAAATCATAGAGGCTTCTCCCCGTCTGGCGGGCCAACACCTCCCCCTGATAGCCAGGGGCAGAGACATAGCTGAGCCTGTGCTGGGGATCGGTCTCCCAGAACCAGTCGGAGGCCATGGAGGCAAAACTGCGAAAACGCTGTTCGCTGGCCTGCAGGGCCAGGGTCTTGAGGTCAACCTGTTCTTGCAGGCGAGCCCGATAGGCGATGTTGACCAGGGCCTGGGAGATGAGCGGGCGACAACGCTGCATCGCCGCCTTGCTCTTGAGATCGAAGGTGCCCGCCACGCTGTGCCGGCAGATGAGCACACCGGAAAACCCCGGTCCCTGCAAGCCTGTCATCATGACGCTGGCCCAGCCCGGCGCCCCCGCCAGCGGCGCCAGCTCAGGCAGTTGGGCGGGATCATAGATGACAAGGGTCTCTCCCTCGATGGCCCTGGAGAAGAGCGGTGTCAGCGACCAGGTCCGGCCCACCTCGTCCGGCTGGGTGCTCAGATGGGTGCTGCCCCTCACGGCCTCCCAGGCGACCACGTCCGCCTGCTCAAATCCGATAAAGGGCTTGAGAGCAAGAATGAGACTCTCCAGTACCTGCTCCAGACTCTGGGCCTGTGCCAGGGTCGCCACCCCGCACAGCAGGGCTTGGGACTCCTCCCGATATCTGGCCTCCCGCTCCCGGCAACGCATCAGCTCCACCAGCGTGGTTTGCAGTTTGTCGCCCAGGGTTTCGAGTTCGCTATTGCCTATCATCTTGAATCCAGCACAGTGTCAGCTCTCTAGGAAGATTACGCTCGACACCATGAGGTTGCCGTGTGCCAGCTCACCATGGGGTAATCGTCCCTGTTCACCGAAGGTAAAGGGCGTGATGAAGGGGATCTCACCCAGCCTCTGACTGAATTGACTGACGATGTCCCCCAGCCTGTCCCCCAGTGCCAGCCGACAACCGGCACAAAACACCACCAGGGCGCCAAAGGGGCGCATATTGCTCGCCATGCCATATTCAGGCTCGATATTCACCGCATTCAGGCTGCGCTGCAACAACCCTTCCTGGCTGCTGTACATGAGCAGCAGCCGCTCTCCCAGTCGGGTTTCGGTAAAGAGGCGCAGCCCCTCCCGCGCCGTCACCGCCTCGGGATGGGAGAGCTTGTAGTAGGGCAGGTCATCGAGCATGCCGACCTGACGGGCCAGTGGCGAGAGCGTCGTCTCCCTGAGGATGGTGCCCACCGGCCAGGGCGTCGCACGCTCGGTCCAGCGACCATAGACCCGGGCCGCCGGCTCGTGATCGATGGTCAGCACCTCCCGCCCGTCTATCCCGGTAATGATGCCGCGACACTCGGTGGGTACATAGCCTGAGTGAAACTGGAACGCCAGTTGGCAGTCGGGGTAAAGCACCGCCAACACGCACCCTTGTGATCCCTCCCCTTCGTCCCAGCACAGCTGCCACTGCCCGGCCACGCCGTCGTCTGCCGCCGACCCGCCGACGACGGGAACGGTCGCGCCAAACTCAGCGTCGATCCCCGCGAGCACAGCCTCCTCCAGCCCCGGGCTGGTGTGCAGCAACACGAGCTGCGGCAGCTCTCCCGGTCGGCCACCATCGGCGATGGCGCGGCGCAGCAATGCCCGCACATCCGGTTGATCCCCCATCTGGCCAGCCACGCCATATGCCCCCTTGTCATCATAAAGGGCGGCGACCGACAGGCTCCAGCCATGCCGACCATGATGCCCATCCTGGGTCAGGATACCGCCACAGGAGCTGCAACCGATCAGCCGGGTATCGGGAAAACGTGCCTTGAGCGCACGGCGCAGTTCCGCCGCCTCGTGTGCTTGGGTAAAATAGACCAGCAACAGCGATGGAACATGGGATGACTGGGCATGCAACCGCTCTGTAACTTGTTGGGCGGCCAGTGGGGTCGTCTCGGCAAGCGAGTGAGCCGTCAGGAAGTTCAACATCGTCTCCTAGGGGTACGGGATGCTGGCATCAAGCAAAAATCATACCCTTATCAAACAATTACCTGGCCATGGAGACTAGAATGGTGCTCACTGGCCTCCCACGGGATCACTGCATGTGGCAGAAAAATATCAATGACTTCGACCGGGTTGTCGCCATCGGCGGCGGGCACGGTATGGGCCGGGTGCTCTCTTCCCTGTCGTTCTTGGGATCCCGGCTGACGGGCATCGTCACCACCACGGATGATGGCGGCTCCACCGGACGCCTGCGCAAAAGCCAGGAGTGCATCGCCTGGGGGGATCTGCGCAACTGCCTCAACCAGCTGGTGACCACCCCCAGCATCGGTAGCCAGCTGTTCGAGCACCGCTTTACCGGCCGCGGCGAGCTCGCGGGCTACAACCTCGGCAACCTGATGCTGCTGGCCCTCGACAACCTCTGCGTGCGCCCCCTGGATGCCATCCGGCTCATCAGCGACATGCTGGAAATTGAACCCAATCTGCTGCCCATGTCCGAGCATCCCACCGATCTGTGCGCCCACACCGTCTGTGGCGATCAGATCCTGGGAGAGGTCTCCATCGATCAGCTCACCACACCGCCACGGGCCCTGAGCCTGAAACCGGTAGTGCCCGCCACGCGCGAAGCGGTCGAGGCGCTGAGCCAGGCCGACATGATCATCCTGGGGCCGGGCAGCTTCCTCACCTCCATCATGCCTCCTCTGCTGCTGCGCGAGATTGCGGAGGCGATCCGCAGCAGCCGCGCCATCGTCGTCTTCATCAGCAATCTGGTGGACGAAGAGGGTCCGGCAGGCCAGTTGTCACTGCCCAGTCAGCATCGTTGGCTGGAAGAGCGGATAGGCAGCGGCCGGATCGATGCCATTCTGGCTCCCGAGGGCCCCCAGGTACCCGAGCTGCAGCACTGCCTCGTTCGGGCCGAGCTGGGTGAAGCGGCCCTCCCCCACCGCCACGACCGCCTCAAGCTGCGGCTGGCACTCGACACCGTGATCCTGAGCAGGCTTGGCGAGCGCGACATGGCGGGCTGATACCCTTCTGGATCAGTGAAACTGGGCCAGATGGGTGAAGACCTGGGGCAGGGAGTGCTCCAGCTCAGCCAGCAGTCTGCCGGCCTCTTGCTCATCTTCCCGGCGACAGGCGGACTCCAGATCCATCACCTGCTGATAGCTGGGTTTGGCGCCATAGCTGCCACAGGACGATTTCATGCTGTGGGCAACACGCGCCAGGGCTGACCAGTCCCGCTGCTCAAAAAGCGGTCTTAATTGGGCCAACTGCTCGCCTACCTCTTCGACAAACACCGAGATGACGACCGGCATCATCTCGTGACCGATGTCATCTGCCAGTTGTCGCAGCACTTTCTGATCCAGCCACTCCATCTTCTCTTCCCTATGATGGTATTCAAACAGACCACAATATAGCGGACCCACAGCCCCGCTGTCACCCGCCCTTCGGGCATGCCCGTATCGCTCCGGATGCTCTTGCGTCACCAGAATGTGAGCAGCTTCAAGTTATCGGTATGTCAGTCAGAATGGAGAGAGATAAAGGTTGTCACAAAATTAACATTAAAGTAACAATGCAACCCATGAGAATGATGCGGCTCAGCAACACCTCTCTCATCCCTTTTTGCCTGTATGGCTGCTGCGAAGAACCAGGGTAGATATCTACCCTGGTATTTTTTATTTCTGGTTCAACAAGTTGGCCGCATTGCCATATTCCAGCTCGCCCAGCCTGAACAGGCAGAACTCCCCGGGCACCATCTTCACCCAATTCTCGTTGCCGGTGAGCGGCCGGGTAGCGATCAGGGTCACCACATCGTTCGGCGTGGTTTCACTCTGAAAGTCGATGGCCACATCCTCATCCAGCAGACGGGCTTCGCCAAAGGGAGCCCTGCGCGTCAACCAGTAAAGGTTGTTGCTGCAATAGGTCATCACGAACTCCCCGTCCGACAGCAGCATGTTGAACACCCCGAGCCCGCGCAGCTCGTCGCACAGGGTCGCGAGGTAGCGGAACATGGCGGGGAAATTTGCCGGCCGTTTGGGGTACTTGTGCTCCAGCCTGTCGAGCAACCAGCAGAAGGCGTGCTCGCTGTCGGTGTCGCCGACCGGACGGTGCCGCCCCGTGGGCAGCTTCTTGTAACCGGTCAATTGGCCATTGTGGGCAAAGGTCCAGTAACGGCCCCACAGTTCGCGGGTAAAGGGGTGGGTGTTTTCCAGGGAGACACACCCCCGGTTCGCCTGCCGGATATGGCTGACCACGGCACGGCTCTTGATGGGCAGTGCCTGGACCAGCTTGGCGATGGGAGACTGGGCGCTGGGTTCGGGATCCTTGAAGGTGCGAAAACCCCGCCCCTCATAGAAGGTGATCCCCCAGCCATCCTTGTGGGGACCGGTCTTGCCGCCCCGCAGCATCAGCCCGGTAAAGCTGAAGCAGATGTCGGTCGGCACATTGGCACTCATGCCGAGCAGTTCGCACATATACCATCCACTCCCTGAATGTCTTGACTCTGGTTTCGTCAATCAACCGTCACGGCTGGACGAGAGGGCCGGTATGGTCACCCATCCCCCCCCTCTCAATCCCGGATCGTTGATTACTTGGCCATCTCTTTTTCAACCAGCTGGATCAGGATGTGGATCACCTTGATGTGCACTTCCTGGATGCGGTCGGCATAACCGAAGTGCGGCACACGGATCTCCACATCGGCCAGGCCAGCCATCTTGCCGCCGTCCTTGCCGGTCAGGGCAATCACCTTCATCCCTTTGGCACGGGCCGCCTCGATGGCTTTGAGGATGTTGCCGGAGTTGCCGCTGGTGGAGATGCCGAGCAGCACGTCACCACGGCGGCCGACGGCCTCCACATAGCGAGAGAAGACATAGTCATAGCCAAAGTCGTTGGAGACGCAGGAGAGGTGGCTGGGATCGGAGATGGCGATGCCGGCATAGCCTGGGCGGTTCTCGCGATAACGACCGGTCAGCTCCTCGGCAAAGTGCATGGCATCGCAGTGGGAGCCGCCGTTGCCGCAGGAGAGTACCTTGCCTTCCTGCTTGAAGGAGTCGGCGAGCAGCTTGGCCGCCGCCTCGATGTTTTTCAGATTTTGCTCATCTGCCAGGAACGCCTGAAGCACGCTGGCAGCTTCGGTCAACTCGTTGCGGATCAGTTCTTGGTACATGGTTCTTGAAATCTCGTCGTCCAACATAGGGTGGCGGCATTGTCGCACAAGCCAGTCCAATCGTCGCCCCCCGCCCGCCAAGATGGGGCGGGCAGCGCGTTATGCCGATCACAGAGCCAAGGTAACGGGCTTGTAAACAGCTTGATAAGTTTGTGCGTATGAATTACAACAGGGGCCATATCCAACAGGTCAGACCTCTGGATCAGTTAACGCCAATTTCCCAACCTCGGCAATTCATGCAAGGAGCAAACAATGACGACGACCCTCACTCTGCTCGGGGTGATCCTGGTGATCGGCGCCATGGCCTATCGCCGTGCGTCCCTGTTCACCGCCACGCTTGCCACGGCCGCCGCCCTGGTCGCCGGCACCTTCTATGGCCATGTGCCCCTGCTGGTGTGGGCGCTGTTCGCGGTGATAGCCCTGCCCCTCAATCTGGTGGAGTTTCGCCGCAACCAGCTGACCAAGCCGCTGTTCAAGATCTACAAGTCCATCATGCCGGAGATGTCCCGAACCGAGAAGGAAGCCATCGAAGCGGGGACGACCTGGTGGGAAGCGGATCTGTTTGCCGGCAACCCGGACTGGAAGAAGCTGCACGCCATTCCGGTCAGCACGCTGTCTGCCGAAGAGCAGGCCTTCATGGACGGTCCGGTTGAAGAAGTGTGCCGCATGGTCAACGACTGGGAAGTGACCCACGAGCGTGCCGATCTCTCTCCCGAGGTGTGGCAATACCTGAAGGACAACAAGTTCTTCGCCATGATCATCAAGAAGAAATATGGCGGGCTGGAGTTCTCCGCCTACGCCCAGTCCTGCGTGCTGCAAAAGCTGTGCGGCGCCAGCGCCGTGCTCGCCTCCACCGTCGGCGTTCCCAACTCCTTAGGGCCGGGTGAATTGCTGCAACACTACGGTACTGACGAGCAGAAGGATTACTACCTGCCCCGTCTGGCTGTCGGCAAGGAGATCCCCTGTTTCGCCCTGACCAGCCCGGAAGCGGGTTCTGATGCGGGCTCGATTCCCGACTTCGGCATCGTCTGCAAAGGCGAGTGGGAAGGGGAAGAAGTGCTCGGCATGCGCCTGACCTGGAACAAGCGCTACATTACCCTGGCTCCCATCGCCACCGTACTCGGCCTCGCCTTCAAGCTGCGTGACCCTGACCACCTGCTGGGTGAGGAAGAAGAGCTCGGCATCACCTGCGCCCTCATTCCGACCCACATCAAGGGGGTCGACATCGGCCGTCGCCACTTCCCGCTCAACGTGCCGTTCCAGAACGGCCCGACCCGCGGCAAGGACGTGTTCGTCCCGCTCGACTTCATCATCGGCGGTCCGGCCATGGCCGGTCAGGGCTGGCGTATGCTGGTGGAGTGTCTCTCCGTCGGTCGCGGCATCACCCTGCCTTCCAACAGCACGGGCGGCGTCAAGATGCTGGCCCTGGCCACCGGTGCCTACAGCCGCATCCGTCGCCAGTTCAAGCTGCCGATTGGCAAGATGGAAGGGATTGAAGAGCCGCTGGCACGCCTGGGTGGCAACGCCTACATCATGGGCGCCGCCGCCAAACTGACGGTCACCGGCATCGATCTCGGTGAAAAACCCTCGGTCATCTCCGCCATCGTCAAGTACCACCTCACCGACCGCGCCCAGAAGTGCATCATCGATGCCATGGACATCCATGGCGGCAAGGCCATCTGCATGGGGCCGAACAACTATCTGGCCCGTGGTTATCAGGGTGCGCCCATCGCCGTGACCGTCGAAGGAGCCAATATCCTGACCCGCAGCATGATCATTTACGGTCAGGGAGCCATCCGTTGCCACCCCTACGTGTTGCCGGAGATGCTGGCCGCCAGCCACCCCGACAAAGAGCAGGCGCTGAAAGATTTCGACAAGGCGATGTTCAGCCACGTGGGCTTTGCCATCAGCAACCTGGTGCGCAGCTTCTGGCTGGGGCTGACCGGTGCCCGCTTCGCCGCCGCGCCCTACAAGGATCAGACCAAGGGCTACTATCAGCAGCTCTCTCGCCTCTCCGCCAACCTTGCCTTCCTGTCAGACATGGCGATGGGCACCCTGGGTGGCGAGCTCAAGCGCAAGGAGCGGGTGTCTGCCCGCCTTGGCGATGTGCTGAGCCAGCTCTATCTGGCCTCCAGCGCCCTCAAGCGCTATCAGGATGAAGGACGCCAGCAGGCCGACCTGACGCTGCTGCACTGGGCACTGCAAGACGCCCTGTTCAAGGCTCAGGAAGCGATCGACGAGTTGCTGCGCAACTTCCCGAATCGCTGGATTGGTCTGGCCCTGCGCGCCATCGTGCTACCCCTTGGTCGCGACCTGAAGCGTCCCTCCGACAAGCTCGACAGCCAGGTGGCCCGCCTGCTCCAGGTGCCAAGTGCCACGCGCAGCCGTCTGGCCGAGGGCCAATATCTGACGCGCGAGGAGGGCAACCCCTTCGGGCTGCTGGAACAGGCGCTGGACGATGTGCTGACCGCAGAGCCGCTGTTTGACAAGGTGTGCAAAGCCGAAGGGAGCAAACGCCCCTTCACCCAGCTCGACAAGGTGGCAGAGGCGGGCCTGAGCCTCGGTGTCATCAACCAGGCCGAAGCGGACCTGCTGCGGCGCGCCGAGGAGAGTCGCCTTCGCACCATCAACGTCGATGACTTCGATCCCGTCGACTTGGTGGCCAACAAGGCACTGTTTGAAGCCTCCGCTTATCACAGGGCAGCTTGATGCCTCTGATGCCAGAACGCCTCCCTTGTGGAGGCGTTTTTCATGAAAGAGCTGGTGGATGGCATTCGATACGAAGAAAGAGAAACCGACTGGATCATATTTTGGATATCAATCCGTTTCCTATATTGAATGAAGCGGTTAAGGTAAGCACAGGATCACACACAGGATTGCATAATGGATGATCAAATCCTGATTATTGATGATGAAGATCTTCCCCAATCAGCACCGCGTCCCGCCGGCTGGAAGGTGATGATAGTGGACGATGAACCCGAAGTGCATCGCATCACCAAAATCACCCTGAACAAGTTTGAATTCGACGGCAAGCCGATCGATTTTCTGCACGCCTACTCTGCGGCTGAAGCCAAAGCCTTGCTCGCCCTCACCCCGGATGTCGCCCTGCTGCTGCTCGACGTCGTCATGGAGGTCGATCATGCCGGTCTCGAGGTGGTCAAGTTCGTGCGCGACGAGCTGCAAAACAAGATGGTGCGCATCGTACTGCGAACCGGTCAGCCCGGTCAGGCCCCGGAAGATGACGTGGTGACCAACTACGACATCAACGACTACAAGGACAAGACCGAACTTACCTCCCAGAAACTGCGCACCCTGTTGCGCGCCAGCCTGCGTTCTTACCGGGACATCCGAACCCTTGAGAGCAATCGACAGGGGCTGGAGAAGGTCATCGAGGCGTCCAAGGGGATCTTCGAGCAGCGTGCCCTGCGCCAGTTCGTCGAAGGAGCCCAGACCCAGCTCAGTGCCCTGCTCAATCTGGAAGAGTCCCAGATTTACGATGTGAAGCACCTGGCGTATGAGGTGCGGGATCAGGTGCTCGAGCCTCTGCTCAGCGATGGTCCCATGCTGCGCCTCGTCGATGCGCCGGAAATCCTGCGCTGTGCCATGACCAAGGGAGCCAATGTCTACGATGGCAACCAGATGGTGCTCTATTGCCAGAATGCCCGTCATCACCTGCTGTTCCACATCGAGACCACTCGCCCGCTCAGCCAGATGGACACCGGGCTGCTGAGCCTGTTCACCGAAAACATCATAGTGGCGCTGGAGAATATCCGGCTCAACGAGGTGATCGGTGACAACCAGCGAGAGATCATCTATCGCATCGGCGAACTGGTGGAGAGCCGCTCGAAAGAGTCCGGCTTGCACGTCAAGCGGGTGGCCCTCTACACCGAACTGTTCTGCAAGCTGCTCGGCATGAATGAGGACAGGTGCGAGCTCATCAAGCGTGCCTCTCCCCTGCACGACATCGGCAAGGTGGGGATCCCGGACGCCATCTTGCACAAACCGGGCAAACTCACTCCCGAGGAGTGGGAGATCATGAAAACCCACGCCCAGCTTGGGCAGGACATGCTCTCCGGCAGTGACCTGGCCCTGTTCCAGATAGGCGCCACCATCGCGGGCAACCATCACGAGAAGTGGAATGGCAGCGGCTATCCCCGCGGATTGAAGGGAGAGGACATTCCGCTGGAAGGACGCATCGTCGCCCTGGCGGATGTGTTCGATGCCCTGGGCTCGGATCGTTGCTACAAGCAGGCCTGGCCGCTGGATCAGGTGCTGGCGCTGATCAAGGAGGAGAAAGGAGAGCACTTCGACCCCCTCCTGGTGGACCTGATGCTGGCCAATCTGGAGAAATTCCTCGATATTCGCGAGCAGTACAAAGACATCTATATCGGCGCTCACTGATATCGGATTCACCCCATCCACTTGCCACCATGAAGAAGAAGCCGCCCATTGGGCGGCTTCTTTGCAATGTGCGCGGAATTATTGCTCCGGCAGATTGAGATCCAGTTTGGGGGTTGCTGGCGTCTCTTCAAGTTGCGCCTTCTGCGCCGCCATCGCCTTGTGCAGGGTGCGGCGCTTTTGCAGCAGAATGAAACCACCGGCCCCCAGCAAGAGCAGCAACACGCCACCTCCCCCCAGCGCCCAGGGCAGCCAGACCGGACTCTCCCGCTCCTCGAACCGGTCGGGGGTGGCGGCGGATGCGGGCATGGCCGCAGAGGGTGCGGGAGGGGGGGGAGGCGGTGCTATGGTGAACGACTTGGCCGGCAATTGCAGTTGCACCTCGCGACCGAGCCGGGTTGTTCCAAAGAGGGTGGCCTCCACCTTGTACTGCCCTGCCGCCTTGAGGGCGGAGAGATCCACGCCAAAACGCGGCGCTGTCGCCACCTCGTTGAACGTCATGCTACTGCCCCCGCCGTCAATGGCCTTGCCCTGGATGACCACGGAGGCGGGATCCAGTTCATCCACATCGATGACCAGGGAGAGCTTGGCTCCCCCCTCCCCGGAGGGGGGATTCAGGGAATAGCTGACCGGCCAGGGGTAGAGCAGCACCTGCTGTGACTGGGCTCGTGAGAAGACCTCATTGCCGGTGCTGAAGAGGGCTCGATATTTTCCCGCAGGGACGTCCAGTACCGCCTCGGCGGTCAAGATACCGTCCCCCGGCACTTCGTCCACCCCCTTGCCATCATCCATGTAGCGTCCCAGGGTCTCCTCGAACACGGGATCGCCGCTCTGGCTGGCATCGTTGAACTGCTGCAGCTTGACGGTCATGCCCAGATCGGTGAGGTAGTAACCCGCCCCAGGCGCCGCGCCATCGATCAGCAGACGGGATTGCAGTTTGACCCGCTCACCCTGATAGAGGCGGGCCGGCAGCGGCTCGCTCTCGACCTGGATGTCGGTGAGCAGGCGCACCCGATTGTCGGGGTCCACCTCCCCGATCGCCTGCCAGGGGCCGGGCATGGGGTCGCGGATGGTGATGAGATCCTGATCCTTGAGGGGCAACCAGCCCACGTCGGGCGGCTTGACCTTGCCCACATAGAGCTTGCTGCCATCGGGTCGCACCAGGATCACCGAGGGCGTCCCCGGCTTGCGCTTGATGATGAAGGTGATCTCCTTCACGCCGTAATCGATGCGAAAGCGGTTGTCGAGCAGAGGAATGTCGGAAGGCGCAAACACCTCGTTGGCCGCGGCCGGGAGGGAGGCCAGCAGCAGCAGCCCCCAAAGCGATCTCATTGCCGCCACAGGCAGGCACCTCCTTTTTTCTGTACCAGATCCAGCCTCGCTTCATGGACAGCCGCCACCTCGTCGCTCGCGCGCACCACCCTGAGCGGCGGGCGATTGCTCTCCAGACGACGAATGCCGGTATCCTGGCTGGTCTCGCTCTCGCTGGTTTCGCTCGCCAGATTGAGTTTGGTCTGGCCACCCGTCATCAGGAGGTAGACGTCCGCCAGGATCTCCGCATCGAGCAAGGCGCCGTGCAGGGTACGGTGAGAGTTGTCGATGCCGTAGCGATCGCACAACACGTCCAGGTTGTTGCGCTTGCCCGGGAAGAGATCCCGCGCCATCGCCAGGGTATCCGTGATGCCGCAGATATCCGCCGTCTTGAAGTTCAGACCGAGCTTGCTGAACTCATAGTCCATGAAGCTCACGTCAAAGGGGGCGTTGTGGGCGATGAGCTCGGCGCCGCGAATGAACTCGATGAAATCGTCCGCTATCTGGCTAAAAGAGGGCTTGTCCGCCAGGAAGGCATCCGTGATGCCGTGCACGGCGATAGCCTCGGGATCCACCAGCCGATCCGGCTTGATGTAGACGTGGAAATGGTTGCCGGTGAGTTTGCGGTTGATCACCTCCACACAGCCGATCTCGATGATGCGGTGCCCAAGATAGACAGGGCCGCCCGCGGTGTTCATGCCGGTGGTTTCGGTATCCAGAATGATCTGGCGATTCAGTTGGGGTGTGCTCATGATCAAATCCATGTCAAACTTCGGTTTTACTCGCTAGTTTACCCCAAGCCTCTCGCTAAAACAGATTGATTGCTCATGTTGAAACAGATTGATTTATTCACGGATGGCTCCTGCTTAGGCAACCCGGGCCCCGGCGGCTATGGTGCCGTCATGGTCTATGGCAAGCATCGCAAGGAGATCTCCGCCGGTTTTCGATTGACCACCAATAACCGGATGGAGCTGATGGCTGCCATCATGGGGCTGCGGACCCTGAACGAACCCTGCCAGGTGCGGCTCACCACCGACAGCCAGTATGTGCGCCAGGGGATCACCCAATGGATCATCGGCTGGAAGAAGAAGGGCTGGATGACCGCCAACCGTCAGCCGGTCAAGAACGTCGATCTCTGGCAGGCCCTGGATGCGGAAGTGGCCCGTCACCAGATCGAATGGCTCTGGGTGAAAGGACACTCGGGCCACCCGGAAAACGAACGCTGTGACGAGCTTGCCCGTGAGGCCGCCAGTGGCAAGCAGCTTGCTGAAGACAGCGGCTACCAGCCCTGATGCCCGCTAGCCGCCCTGGCGCGCCATTCCTGGCGCGGCCATCGACTCCGGCAGCCGCCAGCGGCGACGCACCGGTGTGACGGGAAAACGCCGCTTGCGGGCGGCAATCACGTAAACAGACGCCAGAGAGCGGCAATAGTCCCGCCCCAGACTCTCCCGCCACCAGCCGATCTTGCTCTGCCTACCCATGAAGGAGAAACCGAACCGCTCGTCGAACATCACCTCGCAGCCGAGCAGTTGTAGCCAGTCGGTCACCCGTGCGGGCGTGAACATGCGGGCAGACCAGGGCAGATGCCGCCGCATGAAGGGCAGATAGTGACCCAGCCCCACCAGGCTGAGCGGGTTGTAACCGCTGACAATGAGCCAGCCATCGTCGGTCAGCACCCGTTCTGCCTCCCGCAGCACCTGATGAGGATCCGGCGAGAAATCGAGGCAGTGAGCCAGCAGGCAGGCATCCACGCTCCCCGATCGCACCGGCAAGGCGAGCGGATCCCCCTGGATGTCCAGCACCCGTCCGCCGGGGGCGACACCGATTTGATGGCGAATGGTGGAACAACCGCAGGAGAGTTCGGCGCTCAGGGCTCCTATCTTGAGCAAGTGATAACCAAAGAGGTGCGGGCACCAGTTGTCGAGGCGCTCCTGAAGCTCGGCGGCCACCCAGTCCCCCATGGGCAGTGCGGACCAACTGGTCGGAAGCGCGATCTGTTGTTCGGTACGTGCCAGCTGCATAATGGGACCAACTCGGGGGCGAATGCCATCCAGTTATATAAGATCCCTTCCTTAAAGAGAACACAAGAGACCTCGACCCATGTATACCGTCATCACAGTTCCCGCCTTCAGCGACAACTACATCTGGTTGATCCGTCATGAAAATCACTGCCTGGTCGTCGATCCGGGCGAGGCCGCTCCCGTGCTGGAACGGCTGGCTGCGCTGGATCTGGTGCTGGATGCCATCCTCCTGACCCATCACCACCGCGATCACGTCGGGGGCGTACCCGAGCTGCTGCAACACTTCCCCCACGCTCGCCTCTATGGCCCCAAGCATGACCCCATGCCGGACCATCACGGCCAGTGGCTCGACGATGGGGATCAAATCAACTGGCATGGCCTGAGTCTGGATGTCCTCCATGTGCCCGGTCATACCCTGGGGCACATCGCCTATTACGGCCAGGGCATGCTGTTTTGTGGCGATACCCTCTTCAGCGCCGGTTGCGGCCGTCTGTTCGAAGGGACCCCGGCACAGATGCACACTTCCCTGCAACGGCTCGCGGCATTGCCCGATGAGACCCTCCTTTATTGTGCCCATGAATACACGCTCTCCAACCTGCGTTTCGCCCATGCGGTCGAGCCCGACAACCTGGCGATCCAGCGGCAGATCGGCGTGATCAGCAAACTGCGTCAGCAGGGCCTCCCGAGTCTCCCCTCCCGGCTGGGAGATGAGCGGAATTTCAATGTTTTTCTGCGCTGCGAGCAGGACTCGGTAAAATTTTCTGCTGAGAAATACGCCCTTAAATGCTTGGAAAATCCAGAGGATACCTTCGCTGTTCTGCGGGCCTGGAAGGACGTTTTTTGAACAAACCTTGATCAGGGGGGCATTGCCCCTTAAGATGCGAGCTGTTTTTCCACAGATGACCTGAGCGAGATGAAGCTACGAACGGCCTTATTGGCAGCGCTGTTTCTCAGCGGCTGTCAAAACCTGAGCCATCAGGATGACCGGGCGGTAACGGCAATCGAGCCGATCAAATCCCCCCAAGTCAGCAAGAAAACGTACAAAAAACACTCTTCGCGGATGCTGTTCGGCGACGAACAGATAGAAGAGCTGGATGACACTGATAACCTGTGGGTGCGTATCAGCGATGATATGCAGCTGGACTCGCACGATAATGCCCGGGTTCGCCAACAGCGTGATTGGTTGTTGCGCAATGATAAGCATATGGCGACCATTGCCAGCCGGGCTGAGCCCTACCTGTATCTGATGGTAGAGGAAATCGAACGGCGTGAGCTGCCAATGGAGCTTATTACCATCCCCATGATCGAGAGCATGTTCGATCCCAATGCCCGCTCCCGCAGCAATGCGGTCGGTCTTTGGCAATTCGTTCCTGCAACCGGCAAGAATTTCGGCCTGCGCCACGACAACTGGTACGACGGTCGACGCGATGTCCTGGCATCCACCAATGCCGCACTGGATTACCTGGAGTACCTGAACCGGTTCTTCGACGGTGACTGGCTGCAGACCCTGGCCGCTTACAATGCCGGTGAAGGTCGGGTGCGCAACGCCATCACCCGCAACGAGCGGGCTGGTCGTCCGACCGACTACTGGTCGCTGGACCTGCCCCGCGAAACCCGGATGTATGTACCCAAGATCCTGGCCATGGCCGACATGATCCGCAATGCGGACAAATACAATGTCACCCTGCCGGTGCTGGCCAACAAGCCGCAATTGAGAACCATCAATACCGGTGGCCAGATTGATTTGAACGTGGCCGCCCAGCTGGCTGGCGTTTCCGCCTCCCAGCTCAAGGCTCTCAATCCTGCGCTCAAGCGTGGCATGACCTCGCCGCAGGGCCCTTACAACCTGCTGGTCCCCGTCGAGTACGCCGACACCCTGGAGCTGGCCCTGGCCGATCTGCCCCAGCGTGAACGTACCCGTGGCGTGCGCTCCTATCAGGTCACCAGTGGTGATACGCTGTCACGGATCGCCCAGAATCACGGGGTGACCGTGCAACAGCTTAAGCTGGCCAATAACATGCGTGGCAACAACCTGCGCCGTGGCCAGAGCCTGATCATCCCCAATGGCGGGCGCGCAACCCAGGTTGCCCAGAGCAAGCCGCAGCAGCTCGCCAGCCGCAGTGGTGGCAAGGTGAACTATCAGGTGCGCTCCGGTGACAACCTGTGGAGCATCAGCCAGGCACACGGGGTCACCCACGCCGACCTGGCCAAGTGGAACGGCCTGAACGCCAAGTCGGCCCTCAAGCCTGGCATGAAGCTGGTGGTCTGGCCCAAGCAGGGCAAGAGCAGCAACAAGTCCATGGTCTATCAGGTGCGCCGCGGTGATTCCCTCTCCTCCATCGCAGCCCGCTTCCAGGTCGCCGTCAACGATGTGATGCGCTGGAACCAGCTCGGCAAGAGTGACTATCTCAAGCCAGGTCAGGAGTTGACTCTGTTCGTGAAGAACAACAGCTGATCGCTCGTCGCAATCCAAAAAATACCCCGCTTGATGCGGGGTATTTTTTTGTCTGCATGAACCAGCGGCGACGCCGCTCTCCCCTGAGGGATGACTCAGGGTGTGATGGCCTGGGCCGCAAAGCGCGCCAGAATGGGGTTGTGATCAGAGGCATCGGTAGCCGGTGAACCCACCTCCACCAGATCCAGATTGCGATAGTAGAGGTGATCCAGCGGGCGGCCAAAAGCGGTGCGACGCAGATCAGGTACAGGTATGGCCTCCTGCAGGCCAAGCTCGCCCACCAGCTTGTTCAACCAGAACGCGCGCTTGTCGCTCCAGGTGTTGAAATCGCCACCCAGGATGACCGGCCCCTGGTGGCGATGGATCAACGCAGTCAGATCGTTGAGCTGCTCGCGAAAGGTCGCCATGCCCAGCTCGAAATTGACCGCATGGAGATTCACCACCAGCACGCCGTCAGGATCCCCTTGCAAGGGATAGAGACTGACCAGACCTGACTTGGGGATGCGCAGCAGGGGTTCGGGGGAACGGACGCCACAGACAAACGCCTGCGGCGTTTTCGCCACCGTCATCACGCCAAAGGAGACACCTCCCTGGGTGAAGGCCTGCAACTGCTGCCACTGGAAATCGCCTCTCTTCAGCCAGTCCAGCATCTCGGGCCGGGTCGCCGACTCTTGCAGCAGCACCAGATCCTGGGACTTGGCATACTCATCCAGCCCTTCCCGCCAGTTCTTGCGTTGTCCCTTGTAGAGGTTCCAGACGGTGATGCCAAATTCCCTCGGCAAGGCCGTGGAGGCGAGCGCCACCAGAGGTGGTCTGTCACAGCTTGCGCCAGGTATGATACCTGCCGCAGTCACCAGATGATCTTGATCCGGTACCTCGAAGCAACCGACCAGCCCCAACGTCAGCAGGGACGTTCCCAGAATCCGATAACTATTTTTCATTGGCTAACAATCACCTGCCTCTGCAAGACGACATGGCCCTCACACAGGCCACGGTCGCCGACTAGTCTCATTATTCGTGTCCGGCCCGACTCATCCAGAAGGAATTCAACGATGGCGAGACAGCACCAGTACCGCGTGACATTTTACGATCAACAGGGAACCTGTCATCAAGTGGAGCTTTCCACCGTCTATCAAATCAGGCGGGATCCCCAATGTGATCTCTGTCTGTTCGACACCCGGCAGTGCGTGGGGTCGGAAGAGATGCTGGAGCGCATGATACGGCAAAAAACCGGGCTTGAGCAGGAAATATCCATCATCAATGCCCGGCTCATCTGAGCAGACTCAGACCGGGACGGGGCGGGATTTGCCCTGATCGTCGATGGCCACATAGGTGAAGACGCCCTCGGTCACGCAGTACCGCTGGGCTTCGTTCTCCCGCAATACCGGCTTGACCCAGACCTCCAGCTTGAGTCGCATGGAGCTGCGACCAATCTTGAGGCAGCGACCGTAACAGCACACCACGTCACCCACCTTGACCGGGCTGTGGAAGGTCATCCCCTCCACCGAGACGGTACAGATGCGCCCTTTTGCCAGCTCCTTGGCCATGATGCCCCCACCTATATCCATCTGGGACATGATCCACCCGCCGAAGATATCGCCATTGGGGTTGGTATCGGCTGGCATTGCCAGGGTTCTCAGCAACAGCTCCCCATCGGGGTGGCGCTTGGTCTCTTCCATCATTACCGCTCTCTTTATCATGGATGGCGGCATGATAGGGGGCGATCCCCCCCTTGGCAAACCTCAATTGTCCCGGAGCGTGCGCCGTATCTGGTTTGCACGCCAGATGACCGACTCCGGGGCCCGGATGGCGACGACCCGTTCAACCCTTCAAGGCCGCCCCGTCCGCAAACCAGTGGGCCGGATCCGGCCAGCGATAGACGAAACCAAGCTGCTGGCAGATGCGCTGACCTTCGATGGGAGCAAACTCCCCCGCCGGCTCAACGAACTGCGGCGGCACCAGCCCGAGCAAGCGGCTCGCGAAGGGGTAGAGCTGCTCCCGGCGCGGGTGAACGGGGGCACTCAGATTGTAGGCATCCCCATCCTGCCCCTGGGCCAGCATCAGCTCACAGGCGGCTACCACGTCGTCCAGATGCACCAGGTTCACAGCCTGGCCTCCCCCGGCCAGCGTCTTGCCCGCCAGAAAACGGCCGGGGTGACGGTCAGGACCATAGAGTCCGGCCGGGCGCAAGATCATGGCGCAGTCAACATGCCCTTCCAGCACGGCAAGCTCGGCCGCCCGCATCCGCGAGCCTCTGTCATGGGCTGGAGCGGGCGTATCCTCCTCCCCCTGTCCGGCCCCCCAGACCGAAGTCGCGCTGATAAAAAGAACCCTCTGAACACCCGCCTCCCTCGCCTGTCGGCACAGGCTGGCCACGGACGCCGGGTAATCACCGGTCTTGCTGGGGGGCACACAGATCACCAGGTCATGACAGCGAAAAGGCAGTGACCCCATGTCAGGGGTGAGCAACAGTGGCCAGGCGGCAATACTCTCCCCCCGCAGCCGTTCAGCCTTTTCGGCCGTACTGACCGTCACCGCGATAGATTGCCCCTGCTCTTGCAATGCCCTGGCCAGGGGCAACCCCAGCCAGCCGGCGCCCACGATACCCGTCTGATACTCAAATTCGTTCGTCATACCCGGATCCTGACAAAAAAAAAACGGCCATCCAATGATGACCGTCGAAAGTAACGAAGGAAATAGCCGGATTAACCGGTTACCTCCCACAGCGGGAAAATCGGGAGCGCACGCTCCTAATTCGTGGGCCTATCCTAGTGGCAGCGCGGTCAAAAAGCTTTGAAGCGGATCACAGTTGAAAAGGATTTCTGAAAGCGCTTTCACTGTTTTGCAAAAAAGTCGACCCGCACGGGGCCAACTTCATGACTCAGGCCACAGATTCCCGCCGTACCAGTTCGGCTTCGAATTTGAGCGCCAGCCCCTCTACCGGCTTGTGATCCAGCAGCCTCAGGGCCAGCTCAGCGGCCCGCTCTCCCATCTCCTCGATGGGGTAACGTACCGTGGTGAGCTTGGGATAGATGTATCGGGCATAGGGGATGTCATCAAAACCGACCACAGAGACCTGCTGGGGTATTTTGTAACCCCGCTCCAGCAGACAGGAGATGGCCCCCGCCACCATGGCATCGTTGAAACCAAGCACAGCGCTGAACTCGACGCCGCGCGCCAGCAGCTCGCTCATGGCCACATAGCCACCTTTTTCGTCGGCATAGGCACGGCCGATGAGGGCAGGATCCAGCTCGATACCTGCCCGTTGCAGGGCGAAGCGATAGCCGGCCATCCGCTGCTGACCATCCACAAACTCCTCGTCATCGGAGGTGACGAAGGCAATCTTGCGATGTCCCGCGTCCAGCAGATGCTGGCAAGCCGTGGTGATGCCGGCCTGGTTGTCCAGCCAGACGCAGCGATCCTCGCAGCCTGGCACCTGACGGTTGATGAAGACGATGGGGGTCGTGCCCGACGCCAGCTCGCTGAGCTCTTCGTCAGGCAGCGCCTTGCTGTGAAGGATAAGGGCATCACACTGGCGCTGCAGCAGCGCCTGGATGGCGTGCCGCTCACGGGTCGCGTCGTGGTTGCCGGACACCACGATGGTGAACTTGTTCGCCTTGTCGACCATGCTTTCGATGCCGCGCATCATCTGGGCGAAGAAGGGGCCGCCACACAGATCCCCCACCAGCACACCGATACAGTTGGAGCGCTTGCTCACCAGGGCCTGGGCGAAGCTGTTTGGACGAAAGCTGAGCTCCTTCATGGCCGCGAGGACAGCCTCGCGCTTCTCGGGCGCCACCTGCGCCGTGTTGTTGATCACTCGAGACACTGTCGAAATGGAGACATTCGCCAGCTGAGACACATCTTTGATCGTTGCCACTCTCGATTCCTTTGTTGGAAAAGCCTGTCAGTGATTATCGGGCATTGTATCGAACCTGACAGACCAAGACGCGGCGCCCGATCACCTGGCAGGTTTCCTTTTGTAACAAAGCTTAAGGGATGATAACCATTTTGGGGCAAGAATGGGAGGCCGCCGCCACAACGACTGCCCCCCGAACTCAATAGGCGTGATTCAGCTCGCGTTCCGACATAAAACGCAAAGGCTGCTGCAGCTTGTGTTGATAGATGAGATCGAAAGAGAGCACGTTCTGGACATAGTTGCGCGTCTCCCGATAGGGGATGCTCTCCACCCAGACATCCATCGGCTTGTTGTCGCTCTGCTCGCGCCAGCGCTTGACCCGGCCAGGACCCGCATTGTAAGCCGCCGCCGCAAGGATCCGGTTGCCGTCATACACATCCAGCAGGCGCTTGAGGTAGGCGCTGCCAAGACGAATGTTCATGGCCGGGTCGAACAGTTGCTGCTCGTTGCGATAGGGCACCCCAAGCTTGCCGGCCGTCTCTTTCGCGGTGGCAGGCATCAGCTGCATCAACCCCCTCGCCCCGACCGGTGACTGGGCCAGGGGATAGAGTGCGCTCTCCTGACGGGAGATGGCGTAGAGCAGACTGGTGTTCATGGTGCGCTCTTGTGCCATCTGGGAGAAGGTGCGCTTGAGGGGCAGTGGGAAGCGCAGGTCCAGCGCATCCCAGGCCTCGGCACGGATGCTGGAGAGGATCGCCAGCTCGTGCCAGCCCTGGTTGAGGGCGATGTGGCCAAACTCCAGGCGCTGGGCCACGCTGTTGCGATCCATGTTGTGGATCCACTCAGAGCGGGCCGCCGTGATCTCGTTCATCGCCAGCAGTTCACGCACCCGCAGCAGGAAGGGCCAGCGGCGGCTGGCACTTTGCCAGTCCGGCACCTTGTGCGCCACGCTCTGGTTCTTCATGCGATAGGGCACACCGGTGCGCTGGGCCGCCATGAAGCCGTAGAAGCCGCGCAGGTTCGCAGTCTCGAGATAGAGGTCCCGCGCCGGTTTCTGCCGCCCCTGTTTCTCCAGCGAGCGCGCCATCCAGTAACGCCAGCGATCCTCTTTTTGCAGCCCCATGGGCATCCGCTTGACCCAGCCTTCGAGACCGCGCCAATCCTGCTCCCAGATGGCAAGACGGGCCCGCAGCTCCACCAGCTCCGGATCCTTGAGCCGCACCGGGGCCGTATCCAGCCAGGCGCGCTGGTCAGAAGAGCGGTCCAGTAACAGGCGGCGGGCGGCCGCCTTCTCCACCCGACTCACCTCGGCATGGTTCAGGCCGAAGCGACGGGTCATCTCCCCCAGCTGGCGCAGAACCGCGTCGGGCTCCTGGTTGGCGTAGCGGGCCAGCCCCAGGGAGAGCAGATGCCGCGACGGTGGCGCCGCCGTGAAGTTGGCCGGATTCATCGCCCGCACGGGTTGGTCATACAGGGCGATCATCTGATCGCCATACCCCTTCATGCCGCTGCCGAGCTGGGCCCCGAGGTGGCGAATGAGGTTGGGGTTCTGGGCCTCGAAAGCCAGGTTCATGCGCTCCCAGACCTTCTCCTGGGTGCGCAGACCCGCCTGCTGCCAGAGCTGGAACAGGGGATCGCAGGCATCAGGCCTGGATTGACCGCTTAACCAGAGCTTGCCTGCCTCCTGCAGGGCTTCACTCTGGTGCCCCGTGTAGTAGCGGGCCTGATAGTGCTGACAGAGCAGATCGGTGGAGCTTGGCTTGGCCGGATAGAAGCGCAGGAACTGGGACCACTGCTGGCTCTGGGCAAGATAGGTGAGATAGCTGCGCTCGAGCCGGTTGGACTGGGGGGTGTCCCCGTGCTGGCGGATGAAGCGGGTCACATCGTTGTAGTCTGCCGCCCCGGGACGGAACGCAAGCTGGTAGTAATCCAGATAGGGCAGCAGCGGATAGTGGATCAGGCGTGCTCGAAGCTGGCTGAATTTGACCTGGTCATTGGCACGCACGGCCTCATGGGCCTGGCGATAGAGAGACTGCTCCATGGTCTGCGCGAAGGCAGGAGCCAACAGCCCCGGCATCCAGAGCGCAGACAAGATGATTCCCTGCACGACTTTCACGAATGGCATTCTCCCCTTGAAGGCATAACCACCGCCAAAGTGCGGTGGTGACATACCTTCATTCTACCCGCTAAGCACGGGGGCTACGCCACACTATTTTTATCGGTGCAGACGGGGCGATCACCGCGTACCTGACGGCTGACATAGCGTTCAAGGTAGGTAACAGGGAGCGGCTTGGAGGCGAGGTATCCCTGGAAGAAATGGCAGCCCTGTGCCTGCAGAAACTCCAGCTGCTGGCGGGACTCCACCCCCTCCGCCGTCACGTTGAACCCCATGTGGCGGGCCATGGCGATCACGGCCTCGACGATGGCCATGTTGTCACCATCCTTGGGTATGTCCTGGATGAAAGAGCGGTCGATCTTGAGCTCATCGGCCGGCAGCCGCTTGAGGTAGCTCAGGGAAGAGTACCCCGCCCCGAAGTCGTCGATGGCAAAGCTGATGCCCAGGGTCTTGAGTTCCGCCATCTTGCTGATGGTGTCTTCCGCAAGACCCAGCACCACCGACTCGGTGATCTCCAGGTTGAGGCAGGCGGGATCCATGCCGGTGGCCGCCAGCACGTCGTGAATGCGATCGACGAAGTCGGGAGCATGGAACTGTTTGGCGCTCACGTTGACCGAGAGCTGGGGGACGTGGATCCCGCTCTCCTCCCAGGAGACGTACTGGGTACAGGCTTCGTGCAATACCCAGTTGCCGATGTCGACAATGAGATCCGTCTCCTCGGCAATGGGGATGAACTCGGCGGGCGATACCAGGGCACGCCCGGGGGGTTGCCAGCGGATCAGCGCCTCGACACCGATGATCTCCCCCCCCGCCACCATGTGCTGGGGCTGGTGGTGGAGAGTCAGCTCCCCATTGTCGAGGGCACTGCGCAGCTCGTTGTGAATGTGCAGACGCCGGTCGGCCTGCAACTGCATGGAGGCATCGAAGAAGCGCCGGGTCTTGCGGCCCGCCGATTTCGCCTGATACATGGCGGTGTCAGCCTGCTTGAGCAGATCCCCCGCCTCCTGCTCCCGACCGGGGAAGAGGGTGATGCCGACACTGGCGCCGATGTGCAGCACCTGGCCTCTGAAATCATAGGGGGCGGCGATCTCCCCGATGAGCCGCTCCGCGATAAGGTCGGCCTGCATCTCCGCCTGGGGCGGGCTGATGGAAAGCGCTGGCAGCAACAACACGAACTCGTCGCCGCCGAGACGGGCCAGACAATCCCCCTGGCGCACCAGCCGCTTGAGACGGCTGGCCACCTCCTTGAGCAGCCAGTCGCCGGTGGCGTGACCCAGGGAATCATTGATGGTCTTGAAGTGGTCGAGATCGATGAACAGCAGGGCCCCTATGAGGTGACTGCGATTTGCATCGGTGAACGCCTGGGTCAGGGTTTCGTGCAGCTGACGACGATTGGGCAGGCCTGTCAGCTCGTCATAGAAGGCGAGATCCTGGATGCGGCGCTCCGCCGCCTTGCGCTCGGAAATATCCTCGAAGAAGATGACATAGTGGCTGATCCCCCCCTTCTCATCCTGCACCGGCGTGACGATCTCCCACTGGGGATAGGCGTGACCGTCGGCGTGCAGGCGCAGGGTTTCCCCCTGCCAGCGATCCAGGGCGTTGAGCTCGTAACCCAGCCCTCCCAGCCCCGACCAGAGATCGTTGCCAAGATGCAGACCAATCACCCCCTGGTTGTCAAAGCCGGTGATCTGGCTGAAGGCGTAATTGACCCGCAGGATCTTGAACTCGGGATCCGTGATGATGATCCCTTCGTGAGTTTCAAAGGCCACCGCAGACAGCCGCATCAAGGCATCGCTCTGCAGGCGCTCCAGCTCGGCCACCATGCGCACCGAGAAGATGGTCAGGACGGAGTCCAGATCCGTGGTCCGGGTCTGGCTCGGGAACAGCAGGGCGAGATGACCCAGGATCTGACCGTTGCGATCGAGCAGCGGCTGGGCGTAATAGTGCTGGCCCGGGGGCAGGTCGGGATACCCGGTCAGGGGTTCGCTGATGGGGGTCGCACTGGCGGCGCCCCGATAGAGCTGCTGGCAGGGCATGTCACAGAGGGCGTACTCCTTGACGTCGATGCCGTGGCTCGCCAGCACCCTGAGTCGGTCAAGGCCCACCCGCTCCGTCAGCCAGACGGCAGTGGCTCCCAGGATATGGGCCAGCTCGTTGACCAGGGTCTGGCAAAAATCGAGCCCCGTCTTGGCGGAGAGCGCCTGCGCCAGCTTAGCCAGCAAGGGGGCCTGCAACATGGGAAGCGGCGGTGTCACGCCTGCGGGGGAGTTGGCGCGATCCATCTCGCGATGCATCATTTCGAGGGGGGCAAGCCAGCCACAACAGAGCCCCTGTGCAGGCACATACTGACCGTACCAGAGCGCGTGGTGTACCTTACCGTCCTCATCGCGCAGGTGACCGATGAACTGGCCTGGCTGGCAGGAATCGTGGAGTCTTGCAAGAAAATCGGCGAAACCCGCTTCATCTTCCCGCTCAAGTTGGGTGGCCCAGGGGTGGGCTTCCTCCCCTGCCCAGGGTTCACAAGAGACATGATCAGACAGGCTCCATTGCCCATGCTGCCGATCATAAAACCACATCATCTGGGTGGCTTGCTGCTTCATCTACGACTCCAACCACTACAACCACGTTATCCACCCCGACTCCTGCAGAAAAGCATATCCGTTTGCGCGCATATCTCCACCGGCGCATGGCAATGATTTTGCGATGCGATGATGCGATGTGGGTGGAGAAAATTCGAGACTATGCGGCAAAAACCAAACATCGGGTCGACACAAGGCGCTGCCGAGGGGGGACAGAAACGATCCTATTTGCTGATACTGCCTGCCTGTTTCACTGAGCTCAAGCGGTTTTTGGCATGAAACGGGAAAAGCTCACAATTTATGGACAGCGGGATTCCCAAGGGCATTTTTCGTGACGCGGATCACATTTTGATTTGGCGACATGGGTAATCTGGAGGTGAAGACACAAGCAAGACGACCCGAAGGGGGCCATTATGAAAATCGAAATGACCAGTAAAATCATCGACATCACCCCAGCCATCCGCGAGCGCATTGAATCCCGTTTTGAAAAGCTCGAGCGTCTTCAGGTGCCTCTTATCACACCCCATGTGATCATCTCCAAAGAGCGTTTGATGTATATCGTCGAAGCCACTATCGGCATTCCCAACGGCAAACTGTTTGCGCAGGCAGAGCACGAGGATCTCTATGCTGCCATCACGGACCTGGGCCAGAAGCTGGAACGCCAGCTCAACCGTCACACGGAAAAACCCATCGCCCGTCGTGCCGCCGGCAAGGAAGTGCCCCAACCGGACGAAGCAGACGCCTGACAAGGTTCACCACTCATAAAGCAAAAGGCGGGTTATCCCGCCTTTTTGCATTCTACCGTGCCGTCATCCCAGCCAGCGCAGCCTGGCATCCACCCCTTGCGCAAGCTCCTCGAGCAGCGGCAGCATCATCAGCGGAGCCTCCTCCCTGGGGTCAGCGCCCATAGGGCGGGTCTGCCAGCGCTCGCGACCCAGTGCCGAGAGGTTGTCGTACACTGCGGGATCCAGCGCGGGCGTTCGGCTCACCAGTGGCGGAGAGCGCAGCGCCAGCCAGAGTCTCACATCCGTCATGCACCCACCCTGTTGCAGACGCTCGTTGAGGCTGGTGGCATCGATCTCTTCCACCCCGCCTTGCAGGGACGCCCGGGGCATCAGACCGAAACGGGAGCGCCAATCCAGCTCACCCGACGCAGGCTTGGGCGGGGCATCAAACCAGGGCTGTTCTTCCACCGCATCGGTCAGCAGCGCCAGGTGCAGCCTGAAGTCGGCACGGTCCCCCGCACGGAGATCCTGGTTGAGCCGTTGGCCCAACTGGGCCTCATCCACGAGCAAGCGGTCACGAATCGCACTGGGCAGCATGAGATAAATCTTGGAAATGAAGGTTTCATTGCTTATCGGCCATCAACCCGATCCTTTAAGCATTAAAAATCCCGGCAGAGGGGTTCACAAGCGCGACAGATCTGTTAGTATGCGCCTCGCACTTGGGGAGGGGTTCCCGAGCGGCCAAAGGGATCAGACTGTAAATCTGACGGCTCTGCCTTCGAAGGTTCGAATCCTTCTCC